>NZ_DLSO01000204.1:0-51080 GCF_002500165.1 Gordonia sp. UBA7860
CCAACTAACAGCAGTGTTGCGACGACCCCTTGAAACCGCCACGAGGTGCGGGGCCGTTTCGCGTCGTGACGAGGTGTCGGGAGCTCACTCGTACCGGTAGGGCAAATACTGAACATTCCAGTGGTTGCCGTCGGGATCGTTGAAGTAGACGAAGTGGCCCCACGACTGGACGTCGACCTCGCTGGCGTCGACGCCAGCGTCGAGCAGCTGCTTACGAGCAGCCTCGATGTCGGAGACGCAGAGCATCAGTGTCCCGGCGTTGGGCGGTGCGGCGTCGACGATGCCCTTGCCGAAAGCGATAGAGCAGTGCGAGCCGGGCGGTGTCATCTGCACGAACCTGATCTCGTCGGTGGGGGACGAGTCGTGGTCGGGATTGAACCCGATCCTGGTGTAGAAGTCTTTTGCTCGATCGACGTCGGAGACGGGCAGAAACGCGACTTCGAGTGTCCAATCCATGACTGTGACCTTTCGGATGGGGCGGCTTTTAGATAGGGCGTCGTTCAGGTGGGGCGCTGTTGGGTAGGGCGCTTCGAGGTTCGAGCCGAGTGCCGATCACCTGACAGACCGAGCATCGCAGCCATTGCGGTCATATCTGGTCCGCAATAGAAAGCCGACGCCGCCCAGCCGGCGCGATAAAGCGATCACCAGAACATCGGCGCGAGGAACTTCGACGCGTAGTCGCGCAGCGCGTCGGCGTCGTCGATGTCGACGGTGTGTGAGTCCGTGAGCGCGAACGACATGATCAGCCGGAACAGCGTCTCCGACGCGAGTCGCAGGTCGGCGTCGGGCATATTGGCGCCCGCGGCGCGCAGGGAGTCGACGATGCTCTGACTGAACTGGCCGACCATTTCCACCACGTAAGGGCCGTCGAATCCGATGATCAGGTCGGCGGCGCCCGGTTCGTCGGCGAGAATGCGGGTGACGAGTTCGTTGCTGCGTGCGCGCGTGATGGACACCTGAAACCCCTCGACCACCGCCTCGCGCGGGTCGAGGTCGCGCACGGCTTGCTGCATCTCGGAGAAGAAGTCTCGGCGCAGTTGCAGCACGACCTCGGCCAGCAACGCGTCCTTGCTGGGGAAACGCCGATACAGCGTGCTGCGGCTGACGCCCGCGTCGCGTGCGATGCGATCGATGTTGGCTCGACGGACCCCGGAGCGCACGAACTCCGACGACGCCGCGTCGATGATCCGACGCTCCTGTTCCTCGGCGCGTCGACGACGCGACGCACCGAGCATCGTCATCGCCGAACCCGCGTGGGTCGACGCCGCGGTCGAGGCTGAGCCTACTTCTGGCACTCGTGAACCATAACTCACTGCAACGTTTCACGATCGCAAACACTCGACACCGACGGTATCGAGCATCGAGCGAGCACCGAGCTTGTGGTTCCGCAGTTGAAAGCGCGCTCGTGGATAGGGGTGTGACAGCGGACACATGGATGTGTGATACTCGGCTCGGCGCGAAGAATGAAACCGGGATGTCTCATGCGTTCCAAAACCAAACAAATGCTTGATTGAGTATGGGGGTTGCGCGTGCCGATGGCGCAGAGTGTGCAGGGCTTCGGCCGCACGGTGAGGCTGGGCGTGCGCACCTCTGTCATCGCAACGACAGACATCGTTGGCGGCAGGTTCCCGATCCGCGAAGCGACCGTTCAGGCGTGGTTCCTGCTCAGCATCACTGTCTTGCCGGCCCTGCTGATGGCCGTACCGTTCGGAGTGATCATCGCCGTGCAGATCGGCGGCCTCACCAGCAACCTCGGTGCCACCTCCATGGCCGGAGCCGTCGGCGGTATGGGTGTCATCCAGCAGGGTGCGCCGATGGCCGCGGCCCTTCTGCTCGGCGGCGCAGGGGCGTCGGCGATCACTGCGGATCTGGGAGCACGAACGGTCCGCGAAGAAATCGACGCGATGCGAGTCCTCGGCATCGACCCCACGCGCCGGCTCGTCGCACCCCGCATGGTCGCGATGGTGCTGGTCGCTCCGGTTCTCTCGATCCTGATCATCGTGATCGCGGTGGCCGCGAGCTTCATCGTGGCGATCGTCGGACAGGGGGTCATCGCGGGGTCGTACTGGCAGTCGTTCGGCAGCTACGCGTCGACCACGGACCTGTGGATCTGTCTGGGTAAGTCAGTCATCTTCGGTTTTGTCGTCGTGGTCATCGCGAGTAGACGAGGGCTCGAGGCCGCCGGCGGTGCGCGCGGCGTCGCCGACGCGGTCAACGCGGCCGTCGTACTCGGCATCGTCGCGTCGATGGTGATCAACGTGATCATCACCCAGGTCACGACGCTCTTCATCCCGCCGCAGGTGATCTGAGATGGCGGTGATCTGAGATGGCGCAGCGCGCCGGGAGTTACATCCCGAGCACCAAGTTCCCGCGGTTGGAGAGGGCCGTCGACAACGCGGGCCGACCCTTCGAGCACATCGGCCGCCAGGTGACGTTCGTGCTCGACACCATCGCGGGTCTGCCGCACACGGTGCGCGCGTATCGCAACCAGATGCTCGCGGCGTTCGCCGAGACCACCTGGGGCAACGGCTCGATCCTCGTTGGCGGCGGGATCGCGAGTGTGCTTGCGATCCTTGGTGTTTCGGTCGGCGGCATGATCGGCATCCTCGGTGTCACCTCGCTCTCGTCGCTCAGCCTGTCGCCGATGGCAGGCCTCATCACTGGGTACGCCGCCACGCGTGAGATGGCCCCGATCGTCGCGGCTGTGGGTTTCGCGGCCCAGGCGGGATGCCGGATGACCGCCGAGATCGGATCGATGCGCATCTCGGAGGAGATCGACGCACTCGAGGCGCAGGCGATCCGGCCGATCCCGTTCGTGGTGGGCACGCGCGTCATCGCGGGCGTCCTCGCCATCGTGCCGTTCTATCTGATCTCGCTCTGCCTGGCCTACCTCTCGTCGCGGCTCGTCGTCAGCGTCGTCTACGGCAATTCCGCAGGCGCCTACGATCGCTACGTCGAGGCGTTCGTGAGTCCGGTCGACGTCGTCTACTCGACGATCAAGGTCGTCGTCTTCGCGGTCCTGGTGATCATCGCGCACACCTACTACGGCTTCTTCGCGAGCGGCGGTCCCGAGGGCGTCGGCATCGCTTCCGGGCGGGCGATCCGCGCCAGTCTCGTGCTGATCGTCGCGGCCGACATGGTGATGTCGCTGATGTTCTGGGGCCTGAACTCGGGGCTGAACTTCGCATGAGCAGGGCACGCGAACTCTCCCCGGCCGCGCTGCGCAAGCGAGGCATCTTCGCCGTGCTCGTAGCCGCCGCAGTTGTTGCGCTCGTCGTCATCAAACCCTTCAGCGGAGGCGACGACGCCGTACGCTTCGCCATCGACGCACCGTCGCTTCCCGACGGCGTGCAGGAGGGCGTCCCGGTCGATATCCGCGGCGAGACCGTCGGACAGGTCTGCGGCCTCGACATTTCGCGCCGCGACGTCACGCGCATGGAGGTCTGCGTCAACCGTGATGCCGTGGGCGAGCTCACCGACAACACGGCGGTCAGCTTCGTGTCGCGCAACCTCTTCGGCTCCGACGCCGTGCGCCTGCATCCGACGGGTTCGGGCTCGTCGGTCACCAGTGGCAGCACCATCACGCTTGCACAGCCCCCGTCGGACTACACCGTGACGGCGACCGTGCGCAGTGCGGGCTCCTTCACCCTGCCCGTGCTGTCCCCACAACTCAGTGACCTGCTCAAGCAGGTGAGCGATACGACGATTCGTCTGTCACCGTTTCTGACTGCGGCAACCGTCACCCTGCAAACGGTGCAGCAGGGGCAGCGCACACGTCTGAATGCACTGTTGCCCACTGCCGCAGACGCTTTCAGCGGTGTCGGTGCCGCTGCGGCAGGTGGAATCAAGGGGCTCAACATCTTCAACTCCAACCCGCTCTTGCTCGACCACGGCTATGTGCTTCAGGTGGCGCAGATGATCGGCGACATCGGAGATCTGTTCGGCGGCATGGGATCACTGTTCAACGGCCTCGCGCCGTTCGGTGCGTTCATGGACCTCACCAACGCATTCACGACGCCGCTCGGGCAGGGGCTTTCGGGCGTCACCCCCGCCCAGGTCGGCACGCTGATCGATCATTTCGGCAATGCGTTCCACACCGATCCGACGACGGGCCGGACCACCCTGTCGGTAACGGCGCACCTCGACGTCGTGCCCGGCGCATCGGCGCCGCTGAACCAACTGCTGTCGAGAGTGGGTGGCGGTTCGTGAGAAACGCGTCGTCGGCGACGAAACGACTGCTGCTCGTGGCGGCCGTCGTGATCCTCGCCCTCTATGCGATCGTGCAGGCGATCAATCGGCCCGTCGGCGGCGACGTCGAGACCTACCGCGCTGAATTCTCCGACGTGTTCGGGCTGCACAAGAACGCCGACGTCCGCGTGCGCGGCGTCCAGGTGGGCAAGGTGACCGACATCGATCTCCAGCCCACCGGCGTCGCATTGGTGACTTTCACTGTGCGCGAGGAGAATCGACTCACCAATCGCGATCAGCTCGCGATTCGATTTCAGAACCTCGTCGGACAGCGCTACCTCGCGGTCACCAAAGCAGAAGTTGCCGAGAAGTCCGAAGTCACCGAGAAGTCAGAAGTCCCCGAGAAGTCAGACGACAGCGAGGAGTCAGGGGTCGCCGGCGCCGCCAGCTCGAGCGCGCCAACGGATGTGACGCCACTCGACCCCGATCAGGTGATCCCCGCGGCCAAGACGAGTGGCTCCTTCGACATCACCAAGCTGTTCAACGGATTACGGCCGCTGCTGCAGGGCGCCGACCCCGAGGTGTTCAACACCTTCGCGACCAACATGCTCCATCTGCTCCAGGGCGAGGATGGCGTGGGCCTCGGCGACGTCCTCGCCGACGTCGAACGTCTCACCCGTTTCGCCACCGACAAGAAGGCGCTGATCGCCACGATCGTCAACAACCTCGGCGTTGTCTCCGCCGCGTTGCAGGGCAAGTCAGAGATCATCGGGGTGCTGATGAAAGGCCTCGGCGTACTCTTCGACACTCTCGAGACCAAGCTCGATCTGCTGAAATCCGCATTCGGCAACGGCGCCAAGGTGTTTCCGCCGATCGTCGACCTGCTCTCGAACCTGTTCGACCTCACACTCGGCGGCCACGACAACGTCTCTGCGCGCATCATGCAACTCGTTCCCGACACCAACCAGTTCGCCGAGGTGCTCGGCGCATTGCCGACATTCCTGGCAACGGTGAACGCGTCGATGAGTCACCTGGGCTTCGACGCGACGTGCTCGCGCGGCGAGGTGTCGCTGCCGGAGATGGGGCAGGTCCTGCTCGGCGGAGGGAAGGTGACGTTGTGCAAGGCCTGAGCCGAGTGTCCGACTTCGCTGTCCGCGACCAGGTCTCCCGTAGAGCCGAGATCTCGTGGGCCGTCGGAGTTGTCGCCGTCGTGGCTGTGCTCGTGGTCGTCGTCGGCTTCCTCTACATGTCGCCTCCCGGGCGCGCGACCGTGCACGCGGTGATGTCGGAGAGCGGCGGCATCAAGGGCGGCACCGAGGTACGCATCGCAGGCGTGACAGTTGGCAAGGTCACCGACGTCGCATTGTCCGACGACAAAGTCGACGTCTCGCTCTCCGTCGACCGCAAGGTGTTCCTCGGCGACCAGACCTCCCTCGACGTCCGGATGCTGACGGTGGTCGGTGGAGCATACGTCGCGCTGTTGCCTGCGGGCGACAAACCGTTGGGCGACTCAGTGATTCCCGTCTCGCGCACCTCCGTGCCCTACTCGATCTCCGAGGTGCTCGACGCCGCCGCCAAGACCACATCGGGCATCGACGCGCCGACGATGCGCGGCACGGCGGTGGCGCTGACCAACAGCCTCGACGCCGCGCCCGGCGCCATCCGCGGCATCATGTCAGACGTCGACACCCTCACGAGCTTGCTCGACAAGCAGCAGGATCAGATCAAGAGCGTCGCCGACATCGGTGGCGAATACAGCACCGCCATGGCGGCACAACGAGCCACTCTCGTCGAGATGATCAAACGCATTCACGCCGTACTGCCGCTCATCATCGGCTACAAGGATCGCGGCATCATCACCTACGACGCCCTCGCGTCGCTCGTGCTCTACGTCGGCGACGTCCTCGGCGAGCCGTATCAGGCGCGCATCAAGCCGCCCCTGCGCAGGATCATCGCCTCCGCGGGCGAGACCAAAGACATCGCGGCAAAGATGAGTGTCGCGATCACACAGTTGCGCGGCATCGCCGACAAGCTCAGTCGCACACTGCATCCCAATGGGGTGGCACTCGACTTCGGTGACCAGGTGATCGACGACTCGTCGATCTGCATACCCATCGCGGGCCGCACATGTTGACCGCACGAGCACGCCGAATCGACAGCAGGGTGATCGCACTGGTCGCCGCGACCCTCGTCGTCGCGCTGCTTGTGGGTGCGGTGGTCGTCTACCTGAGGTCGACGTCGAACAACGCGCGTGCGCTTTGCGCCCAGCTGCCCGACTCGGCAGGCCTCTATGCGGGAAATGCGGTCAACATCCGGGGCGTCAAGGTCGGAACAGTGACCTCGCTGAGCCCCGAAAACGGTTACGTGACTGTGCACATGAAGGTCGACGACCGGCCGCTGGCCTCCGATCTGAAAGTGGTCGCGATCAACAACTCCGTGCTCGCCGACCGTCGTCTCGAACTCGTGGGCACCGACGCACGGCGGCTCCCAACTCGACGCACAGACATGCGTCCCGCTCTCTCGAACGTTCACTCCCATCTCGGTCAGCGATGCGTTGCAGTCGTTCACGACGATGTTCAACGAGGTCGGGGGAGTCGGTACCGATACGAAAAAGCCGGTGGGAGAGCTCATCTCGGCCACCTCGAGGGAGATCAACGGTACCGGCGGCGATATCAACAAGTCCATCAAGAACATGTCGAGCCTGATGGCAGCACCCGACGAGTTTCTCGCGCAGATGCGTTCGATCTTCGACAACCTGGCGACGCTCACCGACGTCACCACCCAGAACTGGGATGATCTGCGCGATATCGGGACCAACTCGGCGTCGTTGACGTTCATGATGGGCAGGTTGATCGAAGACTTCGTCTACATCTTCAACGGATTGTCGGAGGCCGCGCCCGCGATCGACGACCTTCTCGGCGACCTCCTCCCGCCACTGCTCGACACGGCCGACGTCGCGAAACCGCTGATCGATCTCGGTATCGCCAAAACCCCTGACCTGCTTGTCCTTCTCCGCGAGATCCCGGGGATAGCGACGTCGGCGTCGGCGATGATGAGCCGGTCCGCGCGAGGGGTCCCGGTGTCTGTGTCGGGGCCGAAGGTGCTCGCCAGGACTCCGAGTAGCGCGGCACTGTGCGGACTCCTCGACCGCAGCGGTGCCGGGCGCTGCGACGTCCGCACCGGGCAGACGGCGGTCGTCGATCTCACCGGACTGGTGGGCGCAGCGATCCAGGGAGGTCTCGGCCGATGATGCGTCGCGGAGTCTCTTTTGTCCTGTGTGTGCTGGCCGTGGTGGCAGCGCTTGTCGTCGTCGCGGTCGGCCGTGGGACCAATCCCGCGAATCTGTTGCCGAGACTGACCTCGTCGTCGTCTGATTCGACGACGCTCTTCGTCGACTTCGCGTCGGTCGTCAATCTCCCGCTGGGTGCACGGGTGCTCTCACGCGGCACCCAGATCGGCACCCTGGAATCCATCGAACTCGTCCCCAACGCCGCGCGGCTGACACTCGGCATCACTCCGGAAGCCCAGGTGTTGCGCGGCTCGAAAGCCGAACTGCGACAGTCGACGATGCTCGGCGACATCTACGTCGCGCTGATCCCGCCCGCCGCCTCGAGTGCGCCACTCCTGCACGACGGCGACGTCATCGGCCTGCGCGACACAGACCCCGGCCCCCAGATCGAAGACATCATCACCAATCTCGCCGACTTCATGGCGGGTGGCTCGGTGATGCGGGTGCAGGATTCGATTCGCAAGGTCAACGAGTCCGTCGACATCAGGAACGGAGACCTCCCCGCGGCATCCCGGGTAGGCGCTCACGATATCCAGGATCTCGCACGCGGCACCGACGAGTTGAACTCGATGATCGACACCCTCGATAATGCAAGCCGCCAGATAGCCTCTGACCCAGCTCTTCTCGCGATGTCGATGGGTCCGCAGGGCCAGTTCACCCTGGGGTCTGTCATGGACGCGATCAGTGAGGGATTCAAACTCGTCGCGGGTTCCAGTGCGCTCGCGATCGGTCTGAGCTGGCTCACGCCGAGGCTCGCCGAGCTCAACCCGTTCCTGGAGAAGATCACGCCTCTGCTGCGCAGCTACTCCGCGACGTCGACCGAATTCAACGGCAACATCGGCAAGGTCGTCGATGTGACGCAGACAAAGCTCCTCCCGTTCGCCAAGAACGGTGGAGTCTCCGTCGACAAGATCACCGTGGGTGCAGACCGTCGGGAAGCAACCCGATCGGTGACGGCGGTGCTGCGCATGATCGGAGCAATCCGATGAAGGCGCGCTACCTGTTCTCCATCGTGGCGACCATAGCGGTGCTCATCCTCGCGGTCGCCTACCTCTCGGTGGGCGTCCTGAAGATGCGGGTCATCGCCGACCAGACGACGGTCACCATCACCGCACCCAAATCCAATGGCCTGCATGCCGGTTCGGCTGTGTTGCTCCGCGGAGTGTCGATCGGGAGTGTGTCGTCGGTGACCTACACCGGCGGCACCGACATCGAGATCGAGATCTCCTACGACGCCGCGCATCAGATACCGTCGAACAGCAAACTCGTCATCGAGAACCAATCGATGATCGGGGAGTCGGGACTCTTCCTCATTCCCCCGAAAGACGATGCGGCACAGACAATTCGTAGCGGTCAGACCCTGACCGCAACCGTGGTCGACGTCCCGGCGACGGTACCGGAGCTTCTCGGCTCGACGCAGACACTGCTCGATCAGGTCGACCCGACGCTCGTCAACGATCTCGTCGACACACTCGCGGCAGCACTCGCCGGAACCGAGTCCGACGTCGAACGCCTCACCCCGGCCGCGCAGGTACTTGCGGCGACGATGATCTACTCGCAACCGGCCATCGAGAAGATCATCGGAAACTCGACGACGATGCTGCAGGACGGCGACTGGGTCGGCCGCTCGCTGCGTCCGACTGCTCCCCAACTTGTGTACGCGGGCACCAGCGTCCGCGACGTCGTGACCGCGGTCAAGCCGTTCGCCGTCTCCACCGACGGCGGGAAGAAGATCAGGGATCGCTGGAAACCGTCGTTGAATCGGTCCGCTGAGTTCGTGAACACCATCGCGCCCCCATTGGGCAGCATCGCCGACACACTGCTCCCGGCCGCACGGCAGTCGGGTTCGGTGCTGGCCCAGATCAACATCGCGACGCTGCTGGAGCAGGCAATGAAGGTCCTGCCCGGCGACAGCCTGCAACTAACCGTGACCCCGCCGAGATGACAGCCCGAGCCAAGTAGGAGCCAGCCCATGACAACCGACCTGCACACCACGACCAACGACGTCGAGCCGGAGAACGACGGCGAGCCTGAGAACGATGCCGCCGGCGCGACTGGCACCACCAATCCGCCCGGCGAGAAGCCGGCTGTCGATAAGCCTTCTGTCTCGATGCCTTCTGGGCGTGCTCAGTTGACCGAGTACCTGTCGGTGCGTCGCCACCCGGTTGTCGCGGCAGTCAGCATGCTGTGCGTGGCCGCGCTGGTCGCGGTCGGCGTGCTCGCCTACCTCCTCGTGCAAAGATCCGACGACCTCGCTGCCGAACGTCAACTCACTGCCGACAAGCAGACAGCCGAAACCGTCGCTGGTAGGTACGCGGTCGGCGCGGCGACGTTCGACTTCAACAACCTGCAATCGTGGTCGGCAGCGCTGAAGAACGGCACTGCGCCGGAACTCAATTCGCGCTTCGACGTTGCGGTGAACACGCTGACACCACTCATCCAAGAGGTCCAGTGGGTGCAGACCGCGAAACTGATAGCGGCGAAAACCGTTGACATCAGGGCTGATCGGCAGTTCATCGTGCAGGTCTTCGTCTCCACGCACATGACGAGCACACAGAATCCGAAGGGACTCAACACCGTCACCCCCTACACCATCACGCTCGACCGCGACAGCAACTGGCTGATCACCGACGTCGCCGGGATCGCAGGCGCGGCGCAGGACGGCTCGTCGGGCAGCGGCACCCCGAATCTCACGCAGAGCGACGCGGGCGCCGGAAGCCAAGGCGCCGGTACTCAGGGGAACAGCAACCAGGGCAACGGCAACCAGGGGAGTGACGGCACGGGCGGTCAGGCCCCCGTCGCACCCGCGCGGCCCACACCATGAGCACAACCACCCCGGGCGGACGCCGCTGGTCGGTTGTGCTGCTCGTCGTGGCAACAGTGGGAGGCGTTGCCACGACGATGACGTGGGTTCGGGCGCAGGGCTCGGTCATTCCGTCGTCGACCGATCTGACCGACCGGGCCGTCACACGATCGGGAGCGCCCGTAGAGCTCGCCGCGCGTGGCGTCGTCGGTCTGGCCGGAGCAGTCGCACTGGTCGCAGCATGCCTCCTCGCCGCGCTCGCGCTGTGGGCCGTCAGCCCCGGCTATCGGCGCGCCCGCGGGGGCTATGCCGCGATCGGGGGGTCGGCGGTCGGTATCGCGGCGGTGGAGTGGTTCCTCACCGATGCTGCGGCGCATTCGTCGGTCTTCGGCGCGGCCGTCGACGTCCAGACAGATACCGTCGAGGTGTCCGCGTGGCCCCCGGTCACGCTGTGCTGCTTCGTGATCACCTGTCTCGTTGGTGTGATGCTGGTGCCGCGAGCGGATCGAGACGACCGCACACCAGCCAACGACGTTCCAGCAGAGCCCTGCACGCCGCCGCCTCACCCGAATTCTCAGAGCATGACGCTCAGAGCATGACGCCGAACATGATCGACATCCCCGCGGCCATGCAGATCTGCGAGATATCGCCCGCGAAGGCGAGTACGTCCGACGTCGTGCCCGCGCGTCGTCGTCGATCGAGGTAGCGGTACAACCACACCACGGCGGCGATGGCGAAACCGATCGTGAGAATCCAGTTGACCGGGGTGATGTACGCCGGTTGGCTGCTGCCGATCATGTCCATTCCCGGCATATCCATGCCGCCGGAACCGTGGTCGTGGGCGAGGACGAGCTCACCGAGCCCAGACTTGTATTCGAGCGCCGACGTGTATTCGACTGTGCCCGAAGCACTTGCCGAGGTGCTTCCAGGGAGCAGGATCCCGTTCATCACGGCGTACATCCACGCCATCGCGCCCATCATGACCGCGTGATACACGGCGACAGATCGTCCGAACACCGAGTCGGTCGCGGGGACGCAACCACAGTTCGCCCCGCACGTGCAGACATCGCCACACCCGCATTCCGGTTCGGCGAGAACAGAACTCGGGAATGCGAGAGTCGCCAGGAACCAGAGGGCAGCGACGATGAAGAAGACCATCGGGCCAGTGGTCGGCCAGCTCATCGAGAACGGCCACGCCATCACGATCATCGCTACGGCCATGATCAGGTGCAGCACGTGTCCGACGTAAGCGGGCCAGCGAAGCGGTTGGCGCACCATCGCGTACACGGTCAACGCTGCGGAGATCGCGAACAGGATCGTGACGACCCAGCGGAGTGCGAGATTGTCGATCATCGGGCACTCTCGGCTGCCGTGGGGGCTGGTTGCTCATCGGAAGGGCCGTGCTCGTGTCCATGCGGAGGGGTCCCCGAACCACGGCGCGTGGCAATGATGCCCCACCCGGCGTCGACGATCACGAACAGCGCCAACGGAATTCCGAACCACGGCGCAAACCACCCGAGTACCGCGACCACGGCGATGAGCGCCACCGCCTCGGCTGGCAGGAGCGAACTCAGCGATCCTCGCCCCGGGGCCTTGGGTAGTCCACCTCTTGTCGGACGCCGCCGCCACCACATGAGGTAGCCGCGGACGATCACGCTGATCAGACCGATTCCCAAGAGCGCCAGGATGATCTGGTTGAGAATGCCGTAGAGGCCCATGTGTGCGCTGATGGCCCAGTCGGTCATCTTCGCCATGAACGGCCACTGCGCGAAGTTCACCCGATCGGTGACAGCAAATGTCTTGGGGTCCACCGCGATCGCGTCGTACCGCGTGGGAAACCCGCGATTGTTCTCGTTCACCGACCACGCCGTGCCCTCCGCGGATGGCGGCGTGATGACCATCGGTGCGCGCAGACCCGCTCGCGTGGCGGTGTTGTCGACGGCGGTGAAGTCGGACGGCGTGATCGTCGGCGGGGCTTCGGCCATTGCGTCACCCCCGTGGTGATGGCCTTCGTTCGACGACGCGGGCGACGTCGAGACCGCGGGCGTCGTCCACGAGAGTTCGGTGCGCAACTCACCGATGCTCGCTCCCGCATACCGCGACCAACTCAGTCCCGACGCCGACAGCGCGACGAGACCGATGATGATCCAGGTGCCCACTGCTCCGTGCCACGTCAGTGTTCGACGCCGCTTCGGCGCGTCGCGGTCAGGGACGAGGACGCGGTTGCGCTTGTGGGTCCGTCGCCGATAGCCGATCCAGAGGACCAGCCCGCCCAGCGCCGTCACCCACAGCCAGCTCGCGGCGATCTCGCTGTAGTTGCGACCGACGACACCCAGGTGCAGGTTGCGGTGCAGGTCGTCGAACCACGTACGTACCGGCAGCCATTCGCCCATCGTGGTCAGCGATCCGCGCACCTCGCCGGTGTAGGGATCGACGAAGACGGTGCGCGTTCGGTCCGACGGCAGGTCGTCGACGCTCAGCGTCACCCGCGTCGTCGAGTCAGCTTTCGGCGCAGGCGTCACCGACGCGATGGTTCCCTCCGGATGAACTCGACGCGCCGCGGCGACCTGGTCGCCCAGCGGAAGCCGCTGTGCGCCGATGTTTTCGACGGTGAGTTCATGGCTGTAGACAGCCCGGTCGATCTGAGGGATCAGGGCGTACAGCGTGCCGGTCACGGCCGCGACCAGAAGGAACGGGCCGATCAGGATTCCCGCGTAGAAATGCCAGCGAAGTAGGAGCGGACGCCACCGCTGCGCCGCCGAGGGAGCTGGGCGCGCGGCCCGCGGGCCGCGATCTGGTTCGACGGTCTCGGGCTCGGTTGGCTTGTCGGTCTCGGCTGGCTTGTCGGGCGCGGAATCCACGGGTGGAGGGCTGACCACGGCTTCGGTGACTTCCTTCGTCGGGAGGCTGCATGCCGTCGGTTTTCCGACGGCACTGTGAGGAGTAGTCGCCTGTGCCCCGCATACGGTTCCCGCGGACTTCGGGCGACGTGGGTCACATCGCCCGTGCGCACGAGACCGCCGACCGTGCGCTCGAGACCGTCGACCATGCGCGCCGAGCCGAAGTCACGCACGTCAGCGCGCCAGACCATAGGGTTGACACGTGCAGCCAGACGCACCTGTCACCATCTTCGGCCCCGACTTCCCGTTCGCATACGACGACTGGATCAGCAACCCCGCGGGTCTCGGTCGCGTGCCCGACGACGCGCTGGGCGCGGAGGTCGC
This sequence comes from Gordonia sp. UBA7860, assembly GCF_002500165.1. NCBI lineage: Bacteria > Bacillati > Actinomycetota > Actinomycetes > Mycobacteriales > Gordoniaceae > Gordonia > Gordonia sp. UBA7860. The sequence continues at coordinate 13,505 of NZ_DLSO01000204.1, forward strand.
GGTCATCGGCGCGGGTATGGCGGGCATGGTCGCCGCGTACGAGTTGATGAGGGTCGGTCTGCGGCCCGTCGTGTACGAGCCCGATCGCATCGGCGGACGGCTGCGCTCCGAGCAGTTCGTGCCGGGCGAGCCCGAGGTCGCAGAGCTCGGCGGCATGCGGTTCCCCGTCTCGTCGAGCGCGTTCTTCCACTACGTCGACGCGCTCGGTCTGCGTTCGCGCCCATTTCCCAACCCGCTGACCGAGGCCGCGGGCAGCACCGTCATCGATCTCGGTGGTGAGACGTTCTACGCCAAGACGCTCGACGACCTGCCGCCGATCTATCGCGAGATCTCCGACGCCTGGGATTCGGCGCTCGAACGCATCGCGGGATTCTCGGCACTGCAGGATGCGATCCGCGCGCGCGACACCGCCACGCTCAAATCGATGTGGAACGAACTCGTCCGCGAGTGGGACGACCGCAGCTTCTACGACTTCCTCGCGACGTCGAAGGAGTTCGGTAACGCGACCTTCCGGCATCGAGAGCTGTTCGGGCAGGTCGGATTCGGCACTGGCGGTTGGGATTCGGACTTCGGCAACTCGATGCTCGAGATCCTGCGCGTCGTCGTGACGAATTGCGACACCGAGCAGAGGTTGATCGTCGGTGGGGCAGAACAGGTTCCGCATCGACTGTGGTCTGCCACGCCGCACCGCATCGCGCACTGGCCGGTCGGGACGAGTCTGTCGTCGCTGCACAGCGGCGCGCCACGCGCGGGTGTTGCCGCGATCCGACGACTCGGCCCCGACCGCATCGAGGTCACCGACCGCTGGGGCGACTCGCGGGTGTTCTCCGCGGTGGTCGCCACCTGCCAGGCGTGGCTGTTGTCGACCGAGATCGAGTGCGACGAATCGTTGTTCAGTCAGGACCTCTGGATGGCGCTCGATCGCACCCGCTACATGCAGTCGTCGAAGACGTTCGTCATGGTCGACCGTCCCTTCTGGACCGACACCGACCCGACGACCGGCCGCGACGTCTTGAGCATGACGCTCACCGATCGCCTCACCCGCGGCACCTACCTCTTCGACAACGGCCCCGACCGTCCCGGCGTCATCTGCCTCTCGTACACGTGGATGAGCGATGCGCTGAAAGTGCTGCCGCATCCGGTCGACCGACGAGTCGAACTCTCGCTCGCAGCACTGAAGAAGATCTACCCCGACCTCGACATCGCGTCGCACATCGTCGGCCGCCCGATCACCGTCTCGTGGGAGGACGACCCGAACTTTCTCGGTGCCTTCAAGGGCGCGCTGCCCGGGCACTATCGCTACAACACCAGGATGTACAACCACTTTCACGGTCAAGAGCATCTGCCCGACGCCGAGCGCGGCATCTTCATCGCGGGCGACGACGTCTCGTTCACGCCCGCGTGGGTCGAGGGTGCTGTGCAGACCGGACTCAACGCGGTCTGGGGAGTGATCGCACACTTCGGCGGCGCCTCGCACCCGTCCAACCCGGGGCCCGGAGATGTGTTCGCCGAGCTCGGACCCATCGACATAGGCCCGTGAGCCCTATCGCGCTCCTGGAGGACGTCCCGCCGCAGAAAGAGGATTCAGATGCCCGCTGATCGACTACGAATTGCGTTGTGGCAGTGCCAGTCCGTCGCCGACGACGTCGAGGGCAATCTCGACCGACTCGAGCAAGCGGCCTCCGAGGCGGCGGAGGCCGACGCCGACCTGTTGATCACGCCGGAGATGTACCTGACCGGCTACAACATCTCGCCGAGCACCGCACGACGCCTGGCCGACCCGGTCGACGGCAAACTCGGCGACGCCGTCGGCAACATCGCCCGACGCACCGCGATCGCGATCCTGTACGGATGCGCCGAACTCGACGACTCGAGCGTCTACAACACCGTCAGACTCGTCGACGCCAACGGTATTTCCCTTGCCTCACACCGGAAGACGCATCTGTTTGGCGACATCGACCGCGACGCCGTGGCCGTAGGTGTCTCACCACCTCCCGTGATCGACGTCGGGGGTTGGAGTCTGGGGCTGCTCATCTGCTACGAGGTCGAGTTCCCGGAACTGGTGCGCAATCTCGCCGTCCGGGGCGCCGAGGTGATCTGCGTTCCCACCGCCAACATGCCCGAGTACGACGCCGTCCAGACGGTGCTGCTCCCGGCGCGCGCGTTGGAGAACACCGTGTATGTGGCCTACGCGAACTACTGCGGCGTCGAGGGCGATCTCGCGTACGGGGGCCTCAGCGAAGGCATCGGGCCGGATGGCCGGGTGCTCGCGCGTGCCGAGCGCGAACCAGGACTACTGATCGTCGACGTCGAGCGAAAAGCACTCGACGACGCTCGCGAGCGGTTCACCTACCTCGCCGACCGTCGCACGGATTTGCTGTCGTAACGCGACTTCCCCTCGGACCCGCCACACCATGCGCTGAAGTCAATGTGAAGTTTGGTTCAGCAACATCCGCCATGTGCATCGATGCAGGTTGAAGCCCCTGCTGAGACGCTTTGGTGAATGTGTCGATAGTCACGTTCGGGTGTGGACATGACGTGGGCACGTGTTCTACCGTTACCTACGGGTCAGTAAGCTACCGGCTGGTAGTCATGCTTTTTGGGGTCACTTTCACCACGATGGTGTTCGCGAGAGCGTGCGCTCAGTTCGGCGGTAGTGACCCCTTTTTTCATGCTGATCTGTCATCCGATCGAGTGTCGACAAAATCGAGTGTCGAAAAAAAGGGGGGCGGGTTCATGACCGAGGCGGCTACGGATTTCGGAGTGTCCACGCATATAGGACAAGCGCGTTCGAGGGGTTCGCGCTCGTCCGAAGCGCAGCGGCAGGGACGAGGTGTGCGGCGACAACAACGCGCGCGAAGCTTCTTGCGGCCTGCGGTGTTGATCGAGGCGATCGAGGTCGAAAAGCTGATCGTCATCCCGGGACTCGACGTTCTGCTCGCCGAGCCGGAACGCTTCGGCCTGATCGACGAGACGTCGGCAGCGCTGCGTCAGGCGGTCACTCGGCACGAGAACGCCGTCGACGTATTGATCGGCATGCTGATCGATTCGATCGGCGAGGACGCGAGCGCCGCAGATCAGCTCAACAATGCTCCCGCAGTGCTGCCGGTTCGGGCACTGCAGAGCATCGTCGACGATTACCGGGACGGCAACGACGTCGCGAAGGTCGACATGGTGCGGCTGGCGTTCCTCTTCGTTGCGGTTCACGCACTCACCGACCCGACGAACTGCGCGACAGCCTCGCGCAACCTCAACCTCGTGCCGCCGCCGCTGCACCGCGACCGTGCTGTGCTCGGCAGGGTCATGGCGCACGCCCTACCCACCTTCACAGCGCGCGACCGCGACCTGTTCGCCGTCTACGTCAGCAAGGCGAGCGCGTTTTTCGCCGTCCCCGCACCGGCGTCGCAGACGCCCGAGAACGACGGCGCCACCGACCTCGCGATCCTTCGCTACAACCCGCACGCGCTGCGCACCAGCTGCCAGCACATCGGGTTGGGCGGCAGCGCTGTCCGCGTCGCCGGCTTGGGCTGATAAGCAGCGCCCGCGAATTGCGTCGGCGGTGGTTCTTGCGGCGCGGAGCGGCGCGCGACCGTAGGCTTTGACACGTGAGCACGGATCGGCCGCAACGCTTCCGGTGGCTCCTGCACATCGATCTCGACCAATTCCAGGTCTCGGTCGAGCGTCTGCGGAGTCCCGAGCTCGCCGACGTCGCGCTCATCGTCGGTGGCAACGGCGATCCGACCGAGCCACGCAAAGTCGTGACGTGCGCGTCATACGAGGCTCGCGCACAAGGCGTCCGCGCGGGCATGCCGCTGCGCGCCGCCCACCGCAAGCTTCCCGACGCCGTCTTCGTCCCCCTCGACACCGAGGCATACGACGCCGCGTCGGCAGAGGTCATGGACACGATCCGCGGACTCGGGTACCCGGTCGAGGTCTGGGGCTGGGACGAGGGATACGTGGGAGTCGAACCAGTTGGCCCCGAACCAGTTGGCACCGAAACAGTTGGCACCGAAACAGTTGGCCCCGAAACTCTGCACGACGCCGCATCCGTCGCGAACAACGCCGTCGACGACGCCGCGATCACCGAGATCGCGGCCCGCATGCGCACCGCGGTTCTCGGTGCAACCGGCCTCGATTCGTCGGTCGGGATCAGCGACAACAAGCAGCGCGCCAAGATGGCCACCGAGTTCGCCAAGAAGCCCGACAGGCTCCCACCACGAGCCCCCCAAGCGACCGTGGAGTCGTCGACCTTCCTGCCGGTGCAACCGTTGCCCGACAAGGTATTTCTGCTCGACGACCGCAACTGGATAGAACTCATGGGGCAGCGTCCCACCAGGGAGCTGTGGAGCGTCGGACCCAAGACCGCGCAGAAGCTCAGCGCCAATCACATCGACACCGTCGACGATCTGATCGCCACGCCGCGCGACGACCTCATCGCGACATTTGGTCCGCACCAGGGCAATTGGCTCTACGTGCTGTGCAGGGGCCACGGCGACTCGACGATCACCGCGGAACCGTGGGAGGCGCGCTCGCACTCGAAGTCGCGGACCTTCCCCGCTGATCTGACATCGGTCGCCGAGAAGCACTCCGCGGCACAACAATTGACCCGGGAACTGCTCGACCAGGTGATCGACGAAGACCGCGTGCCGTTCCGGGTTGCGGTCACAGTGCGCACGTCGACCTTCTACACCAGGACCAAATCGCGCAAGCTCGCCGCGCCGACGGTCAACATCGCAGAACTCACACCGGTGGTCCTCGATCTTCTCGACCGATTCGACGCCGACCGCCCCGTGCGACTACTCGGAGTACGCATGGATCTCGTACCCCTCGACGCCGAGACGACCGCCGATACCGATCTAGACCTCGAGGTGACCTGATGCAGAACAGGATTCGCGCAGTGTGGCCGGCGATCACGGCGGCGTTGGCGGCTGTGCTCGCACTTGTGTTCGGCGCAGCATCGGCCGACGCCGCGCCCCGACTTCCCGTCACCTACAACTTTCTCGACGGCGCACGCGCAGAACTCGCGCATCCGGGCGGCTCCCTGCCGGGCACCAACGACTTCTCCTGCCGTCCGACGCCGCGCCACCCTCGACCCGTCGTCCTCGTGCACGGCAGTGGCGGTGGACAGCAGACGAATTGGGCAACGCTCGCACCCGTGTTGGCCAACGAGGGCTACTGCGTCTTCGCGCCGACGTACGGAGCCTTGTCGACGCAGTGGCCCGCGTCGGCACTCGGTGGGCTCGGCCCCAAAGAAGACAGCGCCTGGCAACTCGCGTCGTTCATGTCGAAGGTCATGGCTGCGACGCACACCGACCAGGTCGACGTCGTCGGGCATTCACTCGGTACTGAGATCCCCACGTATTGGATGAAGTACCTCGGTGGTCGTGGCCACGTGGCGCACTACATCTCACTCGCCCCGTACTGGCGCCAGGGACCCGATGACGACGATGCGCGCGGTGAGGCTATCGCCGGGTTCCGACGCGCGCTGGGAGTACCGACACCGAAACGCCCGAGCTGCCCGGACTGCGTTGCGCCGCCGCGCGATCTGGACTTCAACCACGCTGTGCGACAGCCGACTCCCTACCTTCCCGGAGTGAGCTACACGAACATCGTCACCCGATTCGACGACATCGTCACGCCCTACTGGGTCGGTATTGCGCCCGGCGGTCCGGGAGCGTCGGTGCGCAACATCGAGTTACAGGACGGATGCAACCGCGACTTCGCCGACCACCTGTCGATCGTGGCCGACCGCCGAGCAGTCGCACACGTCCTCAACGCACTCGACCCCGCGCATCCGCGACCGGTGCCGTGCGTGTTCGTGCCGCCCGTCACAGGTGGTTAGCAGCCTGCAGGGGAGACGCTCTCGTTCGAGACATGTTCGCGGGCATGGGCGATCGCGTCGTCGAGGTTGGTCATCAAGTGATTCTCATGACGGAGTTCGTCGATCACTCCGACGCCTTCGAGCAGCTTGAGATGGTCGTCCTGCACACCCTTGATGATGACGGTGATGCCGCGGCTCTCGAGATCGGAGACGATCTCGGCGAGCGTGTGCGCCCCCGTCGCGTCGAGCATTCCGAGGTGCGACATCCGGATGATCACCACACGCACCGTGGTGTCGGAGTGGGCGCCGGACGATATTGCCGTCGAGATGCGTTCTGCCGCACCGAAGAACATCGCTCCGTCGAGGCGGAGCAGTGCGATCGCGTCATCGCCCGGTTGTGCTGGACCCGGTAGCTCCTCACGCGTCACACTCGACCGCTTGGCGACCTGCCGCAGTGCGAAAAATGCTGCCACGACAATCCCGATCTGCACCGCCTCGATGAGGTCGAAGCAGACGGTGATGACTGCTGTCACCACGAAGATCACAGCGTCGGATCGTGTGGAACGCATGATCTTTCGGACGGTCGACGACGAGATCATCCGGAAGCAGGTCACCATCAGCACACCCGACAGCGCTGCCAGCGGTATCTGCGAGACCGGGCCCGTCGCCAGATAGACCACGCCGAGCAGGAAGATCGAGTGCACGATGGCAGACACGCGTGTGCGTGCTCCCGAGCGCACGTTGACCGCCGTCCGCGCGATCGCTCCGGTCGCGGGCATACCGCCGAACAGCCCCGACGCCACGGACGCGAGTCCCTGGCCGGTGAGTTCGCGGTCGGGATCGTACGGTCCCGTCGGCGACATCGTTGCGGCGACCCGCGCAGACAGCAGCGACTCGATCGCCGCGAGCGCAGCGATGGCAACAGCTGCTCCCGCAAGGGATTTCATGGTCGAGACGTCGAGGTGTGGTAGTGCGGGTGCAGGCAGGTGTGAGGGGAGTTCGCCGATTCGACGCACCCCGAGGTGCATGAACCCGACGACCACGGTCACGAGGATGACCGCGGTCAACGACTCGGGAATGCTCCGATGGATGCGCGGCAATCCGACCATCAGCACGGCGATCACGGCGACGATGCCGAGTGTCTGCAGCGCGACGCTCCAGTCGGCATGTGCGACAACGTGAATGGCCGCCGGCAGGGTGCGTTCGCCCTTCGGGGCATCGGCGCCGAACGCCGCGGGAACCTGCTGCAAAAAGATGATGACGGCGATACCGAGTGTGAACCCCTCGATCACCGGCCACGGGATGAACGTGACAGCCCGTCCGAGACCTACGACTCCCGCGATCAGCACGATGATCCCGGCCATCACCGTGACCAACGCGATCGACGAGATACCGTGCGCCGCAACGATGGGCGCGAGGATCACGGCCATCGCACCCGTCGGGCCGGAGACCTGTACGTGCGACCCGCCGAAGATCGCGGCGACGAGACCCGCGACGACAGCGGTGATCAGACCCGCGGCTGCCCCGACACCCGAACTGATGCCGAAGGCCAGTGCCAGCGGGAGGGCGACGACGCCTACGGTGACACCTGCGATGAGGTCTGACTTCCAGGACCGACGCAGTCCGGCGTAGTCGCCGGTGGTGGGGATGAGTCGCAGCATGCGGCGCGGGGTGATCGCATGCAGCCACGCTGAGCTTGGACGCCTCGACCCTGTGGCCGTCGCGCTCACTGGGCGACGACGGGCGGGAGCGCAGCCATCGAGTCGAGTTGGTCGCGTTCGGCACCCAGCGTGTCGGCGAGGAAACCGCGCGCGGTCACGAGAAGGTCCGCGACCTTCGAGTTCGCCAGGCTGTAGAAGACGGCGTTGCCGACGCGTTCGCTGTGCACCACGCGGTGACGCTTCAAGACCGCGAGGTGCTGCGACATCGTCGTCGGTTCGAGACCGGTGATCGTCAGCAGTTCGCTGACGGGCGTCGGCCCACCGTTGGAGCTGAGCACCTCGAGCACGCGGATCCGAACCGGGTGTGCGAGCCCTTTGAACAGGTTCGCCTTGATCTCGTAGAGCGGTTGCGGCCAGCTGGTCGTCATGTGCCCGACCTCCTCGGTGTTGACATATGCGGGCGGTGAAATGATGGATTACGCAATTGCGCAATCCATTGATAGCACTTCTGGCCACTCGGGTCGAGTCGGGTGTGACGAACTACGCCTCGGCGCGCGGTACTCGGACGCCGAGGAGTTCGGCGTCGGGATCGGCGTCGAGGCCGAGGCGATCCCAGTCGAGGGTCACCGCCACGACGGCGTATGCCGAGGTCGGGAAGCGATCGATGTATCCGCCCGGGTCGAGGGTGAGCGCCGTCTCCGGCATGCCCGGTTCGTGTCCGACGACCAGAACGGTCGACGCATCTGCCGGTGCATAGACCCTCACGACCTCCAGGATGTCGAGGGGTGAGCCGCCGTAGATCTCGTCGAGGAAGGTCGTCGGCGCGCTGATCCCGGTGCGTTCGAGCGTTTCGCGGGTGCGTGTCGCGGTCGAGCAGAGCACGGCGTCGACTCGGAGATCTTCGGAGCGAATCCACTCGCCGGCGAGGGCCGCTTCTCGACGCCCCCGCTCGGCGAGCGGTCGGTCGTGGTCGACGACGCCCGCTGGGTAGCCCGACTTACCGTGCCGCATCAGAATCAAGGTACGGGGTGCTGTGTTCATGAGAGGCTCTGCGAGCAGCTCATGCGATGTTCCGTGACCGGCCTGCGCGGTGATCGCCGCGCAGGCGGGCGTCGGCGATACGCAGCACGGTGACGGTCGCCCGCCACGCCGCGGACTCCTGCCGACAGAACTGCGCGTGGTCGTCGTTGCCTGCCACCGACGCCTCGTCGGCCTGGGCATCGAACTCGTAGGCCTCGTCGAGGCAGTCGGCGATGATCGACAGCACGGTCGAATGGTCGGTGTGCGCTGCGTCGAGGACCTTGGTGATCGTGGCTGCGTCGAGGGTTGCGAGTTGTTCGAGTTCGGTCCGAAACCACGCGATGGCGCGTGCGTCGTCGTGCCCGGAAGTGCTGTGTTGTGTGCCCCGCATCTCTTCAGATTAGTGCGGTAGACCGACGCAAAGCGGCTGCGACACCATTAGCCTGGTTCCCGTGCACTCCTGGCTTCCCGCGCTGCTGGCTACTCTTGCAGCACTGCTGATCGCTGGAGGCACGGTGCTTCGGCAGCGTGCTTCCCGCGCGTCGGGGGCCATCACTCCTGGCTGGTGGCTCGGTGCGGTGATCGCGATCATCGGGTTCGTGCTCCAGGCGTCGGCGCTCGGGCTGGGTTCCATCCTGTTGGTCCAGCCCCTCGTCGTGCTCGCGGTGTTGTTCGCGTTGCCGCTCGAAGCGTGGGCAGACCACCGGCATCCGCAGCTCAAGGAGTGGGCATGGGGTGCGATCCTCGTCGGCTGTGTCGCAACATTCCTGCTGATTTCTCGCCCTGAGCCGTCGCTTCGACGACCCAACGACGTGGTGGTGTGGGGGACTGTGGCGGTGGTCGCGGCGGTCGTCATCGCGTGTGTCGTCCTTGCCGAGCGATCGACCCCGCACTACCGAGCGCTGTTCTACGGGCTGGCAGCGGGAACGCTGTTCGGAGTGTCGGCGCTTCTGGTCAAGACGGTGGTGTACCAGGCGACACACCACGGCATCCACACCTTCGCGAGGCCCGAGATATACCTCCTGGTTCTGGTGGCGGCGGGAGCCGTGGTGGCCCAGCAGAGAGGGTTCGGCGCGGGCGACCTGCAGACGTCGTTCCCTGCCATGAACGTGATGGAGCCCGCCGTGGCGATGGCGCTCGGTGTGGTGCTCCTCGGTGAAAACCTCAAGGTGTCCGTGCCCACCGCGCTGTTCCTCGGGATCGTGCTCGCCGCGATGGTCCGCTCCGTCGTCGAACTCGCGAAATCCTCGGCGGTGCGGGGCGAAGAACGCGATGCGCAACTGCGTGAGTCGAGGGTCTCGCCGATCCGCAGTGTCGCCTGACGGGAGTGTTCGACGCCGGGCGTCGTGCGCGTGCGTTCAGGCGTCGATGCGCTCGATCACGTTCGCGATGCCCTGCGCCCATTCGGCAGCAGCCTTCGCCGGCTTGATCGACGACGAGTTGTCGTGGCGGAAATGCTCGCCGACCTGGGTTGCTCCGTGACGGGTCAGGAGTTCGGCCATGAGCTCGCCGCCGCGGTTGAATGTCTCGCCGTAGATGGTGTCGCCGAGTCCGAATACGCCGAATCGCACGCCGGAGAGATCCGGGGTGGTCTCGGTGATCTCTTCGGCGAACGGCTCGGCCCCTGTCGGTAGTTCACCCTCGCCGTAGGTCGAGCAGACGATGACGAGGAAGTCGTCGGGATCGAGATCCTCGACGGCGAACTCGCTCATGTCGTAGATCGACGGATCGTGCTCGGCAGCCAGGACATCGGCGATGGCGTCGGCCACGAGCTCTCCGTTGCCGGTCTCGGTGCCGTAGAGGATGACGACGGACACGATCTGCTCCCTTGTTTTCGCTGGTGGGCTCTCACCCTGCTGGGTCTGTGAGTGCGATCGACACGCGACCGCAACCAAACAAAGGCTACCCTAACTGGCCGCTGGGGTGCATCGGAGTCTTTGTCGAAAGCGTTTACGAGATTACTTGGATGTCCTAGTATGTGTGGGACAGGGTCCGCTGGCTCACATCTCCGGGGCCCCGCAAACCTCCACGACTCTCGACAACCCAGAACAGGTGATCACCGGTGACCGCTGCTGCATCCGTACCGTCCATTCCGCACTACCTCAACGGTGCGCGCGTCGAGGTGGCCGACGGACGTCACGCCGACATCTTCAACCCCAGCACCGGAGCGGTCCAGGCGTCCGTCCCCCTCGCGAGCACCGACGACGTCGCCGCCGCTGTCGCAACCGCCGTCGAAGCGCAGAAGGAGTGGGCCGCGTGGAATCCGCAGCGTCGCGCCCGCGTGCTGATGCGCTTCGTCGACCTGGTCAATCAGAACGCCGACGAGATAGCGACGACGCTGTCGCTCGAACACGGCAAGACGCACGCCGACGCCCTCGGTGACATTCAGCGCGGCGTCGAGGTCATCGAGTTCGCCATCGGCATACCGCATCTGATCAAGGGTGAGTTCACCGAGGGTGCGGGCTCGGGCATCGATGTGCACTCGATCCGCCAGCCGCTCGGCGTGGTCGCGGGCATCACCCCGTTCAACTTCCCGGCCATGATTCCCTTGTGGAAGGCCGGGCCCGCACTCGCATGCGGCAACGCTTTCATCCTCAAGCCGAGCGAGCGTGACCCGTCGGTTCCGGTGCGTCTCGCCGAATTGTTCACGCAGGCAGGTCTTCCCGACGGAGTGTTCCAGGTGGTGCACGGCGACAAGGAGGCCGTCGACGCGCTGCTGAACCATCCGGAGGTGAAGGCGCTCGGCTTCGTCGGTAGCTCCGACATCGCGCAGTACATCTACTCGACCGCCGCGGCGAACGGCAAGCGCTCGCAGTGTTTCGGCGGCGCCAAGAACCACATGATCATCATGCCCGACGCCAATCTCGACCAAGCAGCCGACGCGCTGATCGGAGCAGGTTACGGCAGTGCAGGCGAGCGATGCATGGCGATCAGCGTCGCCGTTCCGGTCGGGGAGCAGACCGCAGAACGGTTGCGCGCCAAGCTGATCGACAAGGTCAACGCGCTGCGCGTCGGCCACAGTCTCGATCCCAAGGCAGATTACGGTCCGCTGGTCACGGCAGCGGCACTCGAGCGCGTCAAGGGCTACATCGGCAAGGGAGTCGAGGAGGGCGCAGAGCTCGTCATCGACGGTCGCGAGCGTGCGAACGACGAACAGACCTACGGTGACGACGACCTGTCGAATGGCTTCTTCATCGGCCCCACGCTCTTCGATCACGTCACCAAGGACATGTCGATCTACACCGACGAGATCTTCGGGCCGGTGCTCTCGATCGTGCGCGCGGGCGACTACGAGGAAGCACTCGCACTCGCGTCGGATCACCAGTACGGCAACGGTGTTGCGATCTTCACCCAGGACGGTGACGCCGCCCGCGACTTCACCGCGCGTGTCGACGTCGGCATGGTAGGCGTCAACGTGCCGATTCCGGTTCCGGTGGCCTACTACACCTTTGGCGGTTGGAAGCGCTCCGGATTCGGCGACCTCAACCAGCACGGACCCAGCTCGATCCAGTTCTACACCAAGACCAAGACGGTCACGTCGCGCTGGCCGTCGGGCGTCAAGGACGGGGCGAGCGGAGCGACGGGGTATGACGGCCGCGCCGAGTTCGTGATCCCGACGATGGACTGAGGGCGATGACCACCACGACATCCGCCATACCGACCGGCGGCCTCGACGACGACGAGCGCGTCATCGTCGAGACCGCGGCGGCATTTGCCGCCAAAAAGCTTGCGCCGCATGCACTGGAGTGGGATGCGACTGATCACTTCCCGGTCGCTGAACTGCGTGAGGCTGCCGAACTCGGCATGGGAGCCATCTATTGTGCAGACGACGTCGGCGGTAGCGGCCTGCGGCGACTCGACGGTGTGCGCATCTTCGAGCAGCTCGCCTACGCCGACCCCGCCGTTGCGGCATTCCTCTCCATCCACAACATGTGCACCTGGATGGTCGACAGTTACGGCACCGATGAACAACGTGCACACTGGATTCCGCGGTTGGCGAGTATGCAGACCATCGCGAGCTACTGCCTGACCGAGCCGGGTGCCGGCTCCGACGCCGCGGCGTTGTCGACCCGCGCGGAGAAGGTCGGCGACCACTATGTGCTGACCGGCGTCAAGCAGTTCATCTCGGGCGCCGGGTCGTCGGATCTCTACGTCGTGATGGCACGCACCGGTGGCGACGGACCGAAGGGTATCTCGACGTTCCTCGTCGAAAACGGCTCTGACGGACTGAGCTTCGGGGCGCAGGAGCACAAGATGGGATGGCACGCGCAGCCGACAGCGCAGGTCATCCTCGACGAGGTGCGCGTTCCCGCCACCAACCTGCTCGGTGAGCAGGAGGGCATCGGCTTCGGGATCGCGATGAACGGGCTCAACGGGGGAAGACTCAACATCGCGGCGTCGTCTCTTGGTGGGGCACAGGCCGCCTTCGACAAAGCGGCGTCGTACGTCGCGTCGCGAAAGGCGTTCGGGAACAACCTGATCGACGAGCCGACGATCCGCTTCACCCTTGCCGACATGGCCACCTCGCTGCAGAGCTCTCGCCTGATGCTGTGGCACGCGGCGTCGTCTCTCGACGCGAATGCGCCAGACAAGGTGGAGCAGTGCGCAATGGCGAAGCGATATGTCACCGACGCCTGTTACACCGTCGCCGACCAGGCGCTGCAACTCCACGGCGGATACGGCTACCTCACCGAATACGGCATCGAGAAAATCGTCCGCGATCTGCGCGTGCACCGCATACTCGAGGGGACCAACGAGATCATGCGCGTCGTCGTGGGTCGGTCGGTGGCCGCACGGTTCCGCGAGTCCTGACCAACTCCACCTGACCACACTCACTTCAACACAGGGAGAATCGACAATGACGACGATTGCCTTTCTCGGACTCGGCAACATGGGCGGCCCCATGGCCGCCAACCTCGTCAAGGCCGGACACACCGTGCACGGTTACGACCCCGTCCCCGAAGCGGTCAAAACCGCCGAAGCCGCAGGCGTGCAGACCTTTCCGACTGCGGTCGAGGCGGTCGCCATCGCCGAGGTCGTGATCACGATGCTCCCGAGCGGAGCCATCGTCAAGAAGCTCTACGACGAGATCCTGCCGGCCACCGCCACGGGCGCGCTGCTCATCGACAGTTCGACGATCTCCGTCGCCGACGCGCGCGAGATAAATTCGCGCGCAGCAGATCACGGGTTTGCGCAGGTCGACGCCCCGGTCTCGGGCGGCGTGAAAGGCGCGGTCGGCGGCACGCTGGCGTTCATGGTCGGCGGCACCGAGGAAGTGTTCGTCGCGGCACGGCCGACGCTGGAACCGATGGCGGGCAAGATCATTCACTGCGGCGACTCCGGAGCGGGTCAGGCGGCCAAGGTGTGCAACAACATGCTGCTCGCCGTCCAGCAGATCGCGGTCGGCGAGGCGTTCGTGCTGGCCGAGAAACTCGGGCTCTCCGACGACGCGCTCTACGACGTGGTCACCGGCGCGACCGGAAACTGCTGGGCCATCGAGACGAACTGTCCGGTCCCGGGCCCGCAGCCGACGTCGCCCGCGAACAACGACTTCAAGCCGGGATTCGCCACCGCGCTGATGAACAAGGACCTCGGCCTCGCGCTCGACGCCATCGCCGACACCGGGTCGCGCGCACCCCTGGGCGAGCACGCCGCCGCGCTGTACCGCACCTTCGCCGAACAGCACTCCGACCTGGACTTCTCGGCGATCATCACGACATTGCGCTGAATCTGTTCGGGCTTTGTGCCGGAATCCGGCACAAAGCCCGAACTGATGGCTGGACACGAGTTCATCGGAACCCACGACGGGCCCGAGACGTCAAAGACCGCATGGACATCAACGAAGCCATCGTGCGCCACGACGGGGTCATCACGACGGAGCTGGCTCTGCAGTGCGGTGTGACGCGGTCCGCGATAGCGCGTCACGTCAAGGCAGCGCGGTGGACGCGGGTCGCCCGCGGCGTGTTCCTGGTCGCGGGACACTTCCGGTCAGACCGCGCGCAGGCGAGGATTGCGGTGCATTCTATTGGTCCCGACGCCGTCCTCGCCGGGGTGGCCGCGGCCTGGTGGCACGGAATCGAGGCATCGCCACCAACCAAGCAACTCGTCCTGACCGGCCATCGCGGAACACACACACGACGGTCGTCGACGGCCATGCCGCGGTTCCGACGACTCGACGACGTGGACGTCGTGAGTAAAGACGGCCTCCGGGCTACGTCGGTCGAGCTGTCACTGGTTGATGCTGCCATCGAGCGAGGTATCGACGTGCTCGATCGAGGGTTACTCACGAAACGGGTCACACTGCAGGGTTTGCGCGACGCGCATGGTCGCTACCCGAAACGGCATGGCGGCGCGGTCGTCAGCACCTACCTCGATCTGCTCGGAGACGGTACCCGGTCAGCGGTCGAGCGCATCCTCGCTCCGCTGCTCGAACAACTCGGCGTTGCCTGGGTGGCGGGCCTGGCCGAGGGCGACTACGAGATCGACTTCGCCTTTCCTGCAGCGATGCTTGCCGTCGAGGTCGACGGCTTCGCTTTCCACCGCGACGCCAAGGCTTTCCAGCACGATCGGACTCGCCGCAACGCCCTGATCGCCAAGGGGTGGACGGTGCTGAACTTCACGTGGGCCGACCTGATCGAGCGGCCCGAACACGTACTCGAGTCGATCATGGCCGAACTGCAAAAGACTGCCGCGTGATCCGTACGGCTTTTGTGCCGGAATCCGGTCGATAACCCGAACGGATGGTCGGCCCGTCATTGCGCTCAGAAGTCACCCGCGTTGTGGCGCAGTTCGTGGATCGCGTCGACGAGTCCTGCGATGTGTTCGGGGGGCATGCCGACGTCGGCGAACACCTCGCGGTTGAGAGTCGACGTCGCGTCCTCGACCGTCGAGCGGCCCAGGTCGGTGATCTCGACGAGCGTGGTGCGACCGTCGGTGGGGTGGGGGAGACGTCGAACGAGTTGCGCCTCCTCGAGGCGTCGAATCGCATGGGTGACGCTGGTGACGTGCACCTGCAGGCGGTCGCTGGCTTTGGTGATGGGGAGCGCACCGTTGCGTGAAAAAGCAAGCAGCCGAAGCAATTCGTAGCGCGAGAAGGTGAGATCGTATGGGCGGAGCGCTGATTCGACGCGGGCCAGCAGGATCTGGTGGGCTCGCATCACGGACGTCACCGCGACCATCCCGTCTGCGACGTCGCCCCACCCGGCCGAGGTCCAATTGGCCTTCGCCTCGGCGATCGGGTCGAACTCCATGCTGTGCCCTGCCATGGACGTCAGCCTATCGGTCGTCCCCACCCTCTGGTGACGTCCCGGGCGTTGCTCGCCAACCGTGGAGTGTTGCAAGGGCAGCCCGGGCCGGGTCGGCGTCGGGTGGGACCAGGCCTGCCAGCAGCAGTTGGGCGAGTCCGTGCACACTCGACCACAGCGATACGACGATCGTCGACGGTTCGCCCGGTTTGTACCGGCCCGAGTCGACGGCACGCTGCACGGCGTCGGCCAGGGGAGTCATCGCGCGCGCGGCGCTCTGCTCGAACTCCGGTGTGGGTGTCAGTCCCGAGGCGGTGGGGGAGAACATGACCTCGAAGAGCCGCGGATTATCCAGTGCCCATTGCACATACATGATGCCGAGGCCTGCGATGTCGTGGTCGGGATCGGCCGACGATCCGACCGACTCCTGCGCCGACGCGAAGCTCTTGAACGCGCGAATGACTACGCCCAGTTGCAGGTCCGCCATGCTGCCGAACAGTGAGTAGACCGCGGTGGTCGACGTCCCGGCAGCCTGCGCGACGGTCCGGACGGTCAACGCGCCGAATCCGTCGGACGTGGTGATGGCCACGGCGACGTCGAGGAGTCGTCTGCGCAGATCTGCGGTGTGCACTTTGGGTCTTGCCATGCCGCTCATTGTTTCATAACATCGTTTCGTAACACCGTTACGAAACAGGGGACGACCATGCCGAAGACTCACAAGATCTCGCGAATGACCAACATGCCGCCGCCGGAGGGTACTTCGCTGTTCCTCATCGGCATGCGCGTGAACCATCCATTGAGGCTCAAGTCGTGGTTGTACGTCTTCTTCGCGATGCCCCGGATGTTGCTCTACCTGAGTAGACGCCGAGATTCTGGAATGCTGCTCTATCGGTTGTATCTCGGACCCTCGCCGATGGTGCTGTCCTACTGGCGGTCTCCCGAAGCGTTGCAGGCTTTCGCCGCCGATGCTGCTGCCCCGCATCTACCGGCGTGGCGGTGGTTCAATTCCACTGTCCGTGGACGAGACGACGTCGGAATCTGGCACGAGACCTACGTCATCGGTGATCACGAGACGATCAGCTACGCGATGCCGCCGTGGGGTCTGGCCAAGGCCATCGGCGGCAGACCGATTGATGGTCCGCACGCGAGTGCGCGGGGCCGGCTCGCCGAGAATGCGCGTCGACCCAACACATGCCCACGGTCGTGAACTTCAGGCGCGGCTCCTGTGCGTGAGCGGCATGTCGATCGCGCCCACGGTCGTGAACGTCAGGCGCCGCTTCGGTGCGTGAGCAGCATCTCGATCGCGCCCACGCTCGTGAACGTCAGGCGCCGCTTCGGTGCGTGAGCAGCATCTCGATCGCGCCCACAATCGTGTCGACGAGGTCGGCGGCGGTGCGGCCGTCGAGTTCGTCGCGCTGTTCGTCGGAGCGGAGCATGATCATCGATTCGACGAGGCGGAAGGGGAGCAGGCTGCGGGTGTCTGAGGGGTCGTCGAGCACGGCGGCGGCGAGTGTTTCGTAGGCGGAGGCGAGTTCGCTTCGCGCTGTGCGGAATTGGGCGTAGCGGTCGTCGCCCACCTCCGGAAGTAGGTACAGCGAACCGAGGTTCCAGCGCTCGTCGACGAGTTGTGCGGCGTCGAACCGGGCGAGGTCGAGGAGTCGGTCGAGGGGGGCGCGGTCGTCGTCGAGCAGTTCTCTTGCGCGCTCGAGAGATCCGACGACGGTGGCGTCGAGTAGCGCGGCGAGGATGTCGTCCTTGTTCTTGAAGTAGTGATACATCGATGCCTGGCGGATGCCGACGGCCTCGGCGATCATGCGCGTCGACGTCCCCGTGTAACCGTGGCGGCAGAAGAGTTCGGCTGCGGCGTCGAGGATTTCCTCACGCGCGGTGGCTCCCCGTCTGCGTTGTTCGACGAGGCGCGGTCGGCCGGGGCCTGCCGCCACTCGGCCCGACCGGGACGCAGTGCTCATTCGGACGCTCTTTCATTCGTGCTGGGGCGTGGGTTGCGGCAAGTTCGTCATCAAGTCTAGTCCGCCCAAATCACGGGAATCTCGCGGTCAAACGCGGTCCGCGCTGCGCGGAAGTGAAGTGACCTGGGCCGCGTAACACGCTCGTAGCGTGAGTTTCCATCCCGGCAACATATCTGTCACCCGATAGAAAAAGCACAGGCGTTATCTATCAACTGGCAGATAAACCCGCTCAATGTGGAGCCTCACCGCAAAGGACTGGATCGATGACCTCCACCGCACAACCGCCCGCGGATTCGACATTCACAGTGGCTCCCACCCCGACATCAGGCGCCGACGCCGACGATCTCTCAGAGTTCGGCTACGACCAACAACTGCACCGTTCGCTCGGCAAGTTCGCCTCGTTCGCGGCGGGGTTCTCCTTCGTCTCGATCCTGACGACGATCTTCCAGCTCTTCGGACTTGGTTTCGGCTTCGGCGGCCCCGCCTTCTTCTGGACCTGGCCGATCGTCTACGCGGGTCAGTTCCTCGTTGCGCTCTGCTTTGCTGAGATCGCTGCGCGGTATCCGATCTCCGGGGCGATCTATCAGTGGTCGCGCAGGATGGGCGGCGAGGTCATCGGCTGGTTCGGTGGCTGGTTCATGATGATCGCTCAGATTGTCACCGCCTCGGCTGCGGCCATTGCGCTGCAGGTGGTGCTGCCCAGTGTGTGGAGCGGCTTCCAGATCCTCGGCGACGACCCCACCCTCACCTCCACGTCGGGCGCGGCGAACGCCGTCCTGCTCGGCTCGGTCCTGTTGATCGCTGTGACCGCGATCAACTGCATCGGCGTCAGGTGGATGAGCCGGGTCAACAGCATCGGTGTCACCTGTGAACTGGTGGGTGTCGTCGCGGTGGTGCTCGCCTTGTTCACTCACGCCAAGCGTGGGCCGGGAGTCGTCTTCGACACCGGCGCGCCGGGACAGCAACCGGGTTACATCTGGGCGTTCATCGTTTCCGGTCTCATGGCTGCCTACGTGATGGTCGGATTCGGCTCGGCGGGCGAACTTGCCGAGGAAACCCGCAACCCGCGCCGCGTCGCGCCGCGCACCATCCGAATGGCACTGACCGTGTCGGCGATCGGCGGCGGACTCATGCTTCTCGGTGCGTTGATGGCCGCGCCGACACTCGACGACGAACTCGCGACGGGCGGTCTGCCGTACGTACTCGACTCGGTCCTCGGCGGTTTCTGGGGCAAGGTGCTGTTGTGCGACGTCGCGGTGGCCATCTTCATCTGCACCCTTGCCATCCAGACGGCGTGCTCGCGGCTGATGTTCTCGATGGCGCGTGACGGACGACTTCCGTTCTCGGCCAGACTCGCTTATGTCAACAGCCGAACCGGGACACCGATTCTGCCGTCGATCCTCATCGGTGTGCTGTGCATCGCTATCCTGGTCGTCAACGTCGGCAACTCGGCAATCTTCGCCACACTCGCGAGTGTCTGCATCATCCTGATCTACCTCGCGTACCTCGCGGTGACCGCCCCGATGCTCTACCGCCGCTTCAAGGGCTGGCCCTCCGGAGGCGTGCAGGTCGACGCCGAGGGCAAGAAGCTGTTCGGGCTCGGACCGTTTGGCATCGTGGTCAACCTGCTCGCCGTCGCCTATGGGTCGCTCATGGTGATCAATCTGGCGTGGCCGCGCGCCGAGGTCTTCGACCCGACCGGGGAGATGCCGATCCTGCGGTGGGCCGGCCCCATCTGCATCGTGGCCACGGTTCTGGTGGGCATCGCGTGCTACCCGCGCGGCAAAGCGCATCCCAAGCCGGTTACCGCACCCGTGTGATCGCTTCTTGCGACGGCACATTCATCGACACATTCCCGGAAGGGGTCATCATGACCAACTCGACAACTACCTCGACTGCCTCGACCGCAGGCGCCAAAGCCCACGCGCGCTCGCAGGCCGGCGCCATCACCGACTCCATGCCCGTGGTGCCCGCCACCGACTGGCCGACGACGATCACCGACGTTGATTCGTCGACGCTCACCTGGGCAGAGACGGTTCCCGGCGGCAGGTACACCACCAAGGTGCTCGCCCGCGGGACCCGAATCCGATTGCGCGACATCACCGGTGACGCGTGCGCACACCTGCTCCTGTGGCGCGTCGACGCCCCGTGGGAACGCCTCAACGTCGCCGACACCGTCAAGGTGCCCTGGCAGGCCTACCTCACCACCGGCCACCCCCTGCTGAGCGATCAGGGCAGGGTGCTCGCCACCATCGTCGACGACACCAGTGGGCACCACGACGCGCTCACGGGCACAACCACACTCGCCGACAATGCCGCCAAATACGGCCACGGAGAGGCATATTCGACGACTCCCGCGGGGCGTGAGCTTCTCAAGCTGGCCGCGGCCAAGAACGGCTTGACGCCCACCGATGTGGCGCCGTCGCTCTCGCTCTTCGAGGGAGTGAAGGTCGACGACGAGGGATCGTTCGAGTTCCAGGGGAGCGCGGGCGCTGACAAGAGCGTCGACCTGCTTCTGCACCTGCCGTGCATCGTGGCAATCGCCAACACCGCACACCCGCTCGACCCAAGCGCGGACTTCCGCTCGGGGCCCCTCGAGGTGCTCGCGTGGCGTGCCACCGACGACCTCGATGCTCTGCTCGCCGGCGTGGCCGACCGCGACCCCGAATACCAGCGCGCCGTGGCCAACAGCGAAGACGTCTACGGCGCAGCGCGCTTCTGACGGCGAGTGGTTTCGACTCGGGTGCTCGCTGCGCTCGCGCCCGGCTCAACCAGCGGATGCCAGTGGTTTCGACTCGGGTGCTCGCTGCGCTCGCGCCCGGCTCAACCAGCGGAAGGTGCTCGCGCCCGGCTCAACCAGCGGAACCGTTGAGCAGCCACGAGGAACGAGCCGTTTCTCGCTGGTTGAGCAGCCGCGAGGAACGAGCGGCGTGTCGAAACCACCACCCATCCCCGAACTACACACATCCGAACGCAAGGACCACTGATGACCACCACGATCAACCCCACCACCGCCCCGGCGGCCGACCTCGCGCTCGTGCCCGGCGACGTCATCTACGACGGCATCGTCGCTGAGCGCGCTCCCTGGTCGGAAGTCGTTGCCGCGGGCGATGTTGCGACCATCGTCGACCTCCACGGCAACCAGGCCGTCGACACGCTGTTCTTCGGCGGCCACGACCACTCGGTCCGCTACTCGGCGCAGACAACCATTGCCGCGCAGGGGAACATCTTCCTGACCACCGGCACGGTGATCCGCGACCAGGAGTCGCAGCCGATGATGACGATCGTCGCCGACGAGGTCGGCAATCACGACACCCTCGGCGGCGCGTGCTCGCAGGAGTCCAACACGCTGCGCTACGGCCATCACACCAAGCACCAGCACGCGTGCGTCGAGAACTTCCTCATCGGTGGCTCACGACACGGCCTCGGCAAGCGGGATCTCGTCGGCAACGTCAACTTCTTCATGAACGTGCCCGTCGACCCCGACGGCGCACTCGGGATCGTCGACGGCCTGTCCGCGCCCGGCAAGCGCCTCGCGCTGCGCGCCGAAGTCGACACTCTCGTGCTCGTGTCCAACTGCCCCCAGATCAACAACCCCTGCAACGGATTCGACCCGACTGCCGTCCGCGTGATCGTCACGCGGCCGCGGGGCTGACCGAGTACCGACCGCCAGGAGACGAGATGAACAGCCAGACAACACAGTTCGACGGCATCGAGGTGCTGCGCGCCGGACCCATGACCACCATCCAGGATTGGCCTGGCCGCGTCGGCTACTGGAAGGTCGGTGTCCCGCCGTCGGGTCCGATGGACGACCTGTCCTTCAGGTTGGCCAACATGGCCGTCGGAAATCCGGTCGATGCCGCGGGACTCGAGGTGACGATGCTCGGACCACGCCTGCGTTTCTCGACGTCGGCAACTGTTGCCGTGACCGGCGCCCCGGTCCAGTTGACTCTCGACGGAGTCGTTGTGCCCCAATGGGTCCCACTCACGGTGCCCGCGGGCGGCGTGCTCGACATCGGAGCCGTGGGTTCCCTCGGACTGCGCGTGTACATCGCGATCTCCGAGGGTGTCGAGGCGGAGGAGTATTTGGGCAGCCGTTCGACGTTCACGATGGGCAAGTTCGGCGGACTCGACGGTCGCGTCCTTTCCGACGGTGACATTCTGGCGCGGGCGGGTCTCCCGACCGTGAACTCGACGCGGATTCTCACCGAGGAGCAGCCGGCGTTCACGAACGCATGGCAGCTCGGGGTGACGGTCGGACCGCACTCGGCCCCGGAGTTCTTCACTCCTACCGACATCGCCGAGATCATGGGCACCGACTATCAGGTGCACTTCAACTCCGACCGCACGGGGATTCGCCTGGTCGGCCCCAAACCGCAGTGGGCACGGACCGACGGCGGCGAGGCGGGGCTGCATCCGTCGAATATCCACGACAACGCGTATTCGGTTGGAGCACTGGACTTCACCGGCGACACCCCGATCCTGCTCGGCCCCGACGGACCGAGTCTCGGCGGGTTCGTCTGTCCGGTGACGGTGACGGCGGCGGAGCGATGGAAGCTGGGGCAGCTCAAGCCCGGTGACACGGTGCGGTTCGTCGCGGTCAAGGCGGCAGAGGCGGCGTCGCCCGCAGAACTGGGTCTCGCACGCAGAGCGAGCTTCGTCGATGTCCTTTCTCGCGGAGGCGATCCCGACAGCGGAATTCTGGGAACCACGACGACGGCCGACGGCACCACATCGGTGACCTACCGCCGCAGCGGCGACGACAACATCCTCGTCGAGTACGGCGAGATGCGCCTCGACCTCGCGCTTCGTGCCCGCGTGCATGCGCTCGCCGAGCGGATTGAAGCGGAGAACCCCGCGGGCCTTGTCGACCTGACACCCGGAATCAGATCGCTTCAGGTGAAAGCAGATCCGACGAAGTGGTCGCAGCACGCCATGCGGGACTGGCTCATCGAGTGTGAGAGTCAGCTCCCGGCAGCGTCGGAACTCGTGGTACCCAGCCGCACAGTGCATCTGCCGCTGTCGTGGGATGATCCAGCCACGCGTGAGGCGATCGAACGGTACATGCTCGGCGTCCGCTCCGATGCTCCCTGGTGTCCGTGGAACATCGAGTTCATCCGACGGATGAATGGTCTCGACTCGGTCGACGACGTACACCGGATCGTGTTCGACGCCGACTACCTCGTTCTCGGTCTCGGAGACGTGTACCTCGGTGCGCCCGTGGCGGTTCCGCTCGATCCGCGGCATCGACTGGTCACCACGAAGTACAACCCGGCACGTACCTGGACCCCCGAGAACGCTGTCGGCATCGGGGGTGCCTACCTCTGCATCTACGGTATGGAGGGGCCCGGCGGCTACCAGTTCGTCGGCCGCACGACGCAGGTCTGGAACCATCGCTATCCGCAGCAGGCTCCGGGATTCGATCCCGAACATCCCTGGCTGCTGCGCTTCTTCGACCGCATCAAGTGGTACCCGGTCGGCGCCGACGAACTGCTGGACATGCGGGCCGACGTCGCGGCTGGCCGCGGCGACAGCGTGCGCATCACCGAAGGCACCTTCTCGCTGGCAGAACACGAGCGCTTCCTCGCCGACAACGCCGACGCCATCGCCGCATCCCGCTCGACGATGGAGTACGCGCGAGCCGAAGAGCGTGAACGATGGTCTCTGGCAGGAGAGTTCACGACGACCGAGCAGAACGAGGCCGGCAACTCCAATCCGAAGGGGAAGGTCGCATGACGAAGATCGACGATATCTACGCCGCGATCCGCGACGCCGATCGGCCGGAAGTGTTCATCACGCTTCGTCCGCAGGCCGACGTCGCACGCGACTACCAGCAGTCTCTGGCGAGCGGTGGATCGCTGGCCGGGATGACCCTCGCCGTCAAGGACAACGTCGACGTCGCGGGATTGCCCACGACGGCAGCATGTCCCGGCTACGCCTACGTGCCCGACGCGGATGCGCCCACTGTTGCCGCGCTGCGCAAGGCGGGTGCGGTCGTCATCGGAAAGACCAACCTCGACCAGTTCGCCACCGGCCTCGTCGGAACCCGCAGTCCCTATGGCGCCGTGCGTGATTCGCGGCGAGCTGATCGAATCTCCGGCGGGTCGAGTTCCGGGTCGGCGGTTGCCGTCGCACTCGGTTTCGCCGACATCGCGATCGGTACCGACACCGCCGGGTCGGGTCGTGTCCCGGCGGGTCTGCAGGGGATCGTCGGCGTGAAGCCGACCGTCGGTGCGATCTCCACCGTCGGGATCGTGCCCGCGTGTGCCGACTACGACGTCCCGACGATCTTTTCCGCCGATTTCGAGCTTGCGAACCTGGCCACCGGAGTGATGGCAGAGGCAAATGGCGAGCGATCTTTTGACAGTGCAACCAGGTTCGCAGCGCCCGAGGCCCCGATCATTGCGGTGCCCGCCGAACTCCCCGAACTCGACGACGGCTGGCGCGTCGCCTTCAGCGATGCAGTGGCCGCGGCCGAGGCTGCTGGTTTCACGATCAAGACCGTCGACCTCACGCCCTTCCTCGCCGCGGCACGACTGCTCTACGACGACGCCCTCGTTTCTCAGCGATACGACGCCGTCGGTGAGTTCATCGACAGCGCAGCCGATTCCGACAACTCAGCCGATTCCAACAAGGTCGGTCTCGATCCCGTTGTGGCGCAGATCGTGTCGAAGGCATCCGGCTACACCGCGGTCGATCTGCTCCGTGCTCGACGTCGACTCGCAGAACTCAGGGCGCTGGCGATGGACCAGTGGGGCGATGCGACAGCACTGATGGTGCCGACGGCGCCGTTCCATCCACGAATCGACGAGGTCGCCGCAGACCCGATCGGCGTCAACAGTCGGATGGGTACCTACACCAACTTCTGCAATCTGTTCGACCTGTGCGGGCTGGCGGTCCCGGCAGGCGTCGTCGACGAGGCCGACGGAACCGAATCCCAGTTCGGCATCACGCTCCTCGCGGGTGCACACGAGGACGCCGTTCTCATCAATCTTGCTCGGCGACTGCGGGTTTCGGCGACCAACACTCGTGATAGCGCATCATTGACCATGCCGACGTGGCCCGAGCGTGTCGCGCCATCGGTCGAGCTGGCCGTATTCGGTGCACATATGGCGGGTGGACCGCTGACGCACGAGCTCAGCGGTCGTGGCGCGCGCTGGGGTAGGGAAGTACGCACTGCGTCGTCGTATCGCCTTGTGGCACTGGACACGACGCCGCCCAAGCCCGGATTGATTCGCGACGTCGATGCGGGGCGGGTCATCGAGGGGGAGAGCTGGGTGCTGTCGCCGACCGCCGTCGGGGAGTTCCTCGCCGCGCTGCCGCAGCCGATGATGCTCGGCAAGGTCGAGCTCGCCGACGGCGACTGGGTGGTCGGATTCGGATGTGACGCTCAGGCCGGGGAATCGGGCCGCCCGCTCGAGCGCACGCGGTGGTGATCGCCGACGAGCGGACGTTCGCGGCGCTAAATTGTGAACGGTCGTGCGCTGAAAGATGTTCTCTCCCGGCGCATTCTGGCAAGACGTTGAGTGGACTCCCCAACACGGTCAGCATTCGAGCGTTTTACTGAAATCGTCCGCTCTGGGTGAACTGTGGTGATTCAATCCTCCTAGCTCGGGGACGGTACTCGGGCGGATGTCTCGGAGGGGTAAGCCACATGGCTCAATCGGCGGTGAACGGTGCGCGGCGCGGTGGAGTTCGTCGAGCGGAGAAACAGGATCGACGCCGCAAGCGCAAGGCCGGTCAGCGCGCCGCAGCCGGCGCCGTGGCGGTCGCCGCCGCAACCACGCTCGGCTTCGGGCAGACGGTCGGGGCGGGGCACGCGGAGGCCGCGGTCGCCGACGACATCGTCAACTCGATTGTCGATGGGGCCGGAGCGGTCGCGGGCACGTGGAACATCGACGTCTGCGCCACCGGCGGGACGAAGGGAAGCGCCAACTGCGAGGATGCGACAAAGCTGGGTGTCGCAGTTGTCCTGCCCGACGAGATTTCGGTGATTCCCAGCAGCGCCAACACGGCGCATGGGTCTGCCGTCGTCAAGGGGTCGGGATACGAGTTCGCTTTGGCGGGCCGCGAAGGCAAGGCGACGGCGATCGCCTACCTGCCGGTGAGTCTCGCGACAGCGGGAGCCACAGATGGACGCACTGCCTGGTCGTTCGCCGTGCTCGGAATGGCGAACGCATGGACGACGGATGCCACGGATGTCACGGCGTGGCACAACGGACTGCGATTGACCAGCATCCCGGGCGTGAAGTCTGTTGGCTGCTACGGAGGGTTGACCGCTGCCTACGCCGAAGGCGTGGGCGCCTGTAGCAATGTCCTGGGAACATTCGATTTCCGCTACTCCGAGCTCGATGCGTCCAAGCACAAGCTGTCGACTCCCGAGGTTCAGTTCGCGCTCACCGACCCGACCGCGGTGCTCTCGGATCCGGCCGGCGTTTTCGCGGACGTGATCAGCGACCTGCTGGAGGGGGAGACTCCTACTCTCAGCAAGGACTTCACCAGGCTCACCGTCGGGGGCGACCGGACGGATGCGTACGGTCTGCCCGTGTTGTTCACGCTCACAAGCGATTACGGCACGCAGGCGCCCATCGTGGTGCACTGGCTCGGCTCGTCGGTGACGTTCAATCCGACGGTGACGGTCAACGGCAAGGTCAAGCCGAACCATCTGGGACTTCCCGTGGTCACCCTCGCCGACGTCGACACCGCGCAGTTGCTCCCGACCGTCGACATCCCCGAAATCACGTTCCCGTTCGGGGTGCCGTCGTTGGGTCCGTTCGACGGGTCTACCAGCGCCGTCAGCAGGTCGACGGCCTCATCGTCGGTGAGCGCTCTGCGTGCCAACGCCAGCGAGACCATCGCTCCCGCGGACACCGACACCGACACGACCGCGGCGTCGAGCACCGCTGACGCACCGAGGGCAACGACCGAAACCGACACGGCGACAAAACAAGTCGACGCTACATCAGTACCGAAATCGACAGCCGTTGCCGCGCAGAGAGATTCGCGCGATTCCAGCGCATCAGGGTACGTGGGCAGACACCGCTCGCTCGATGACTACGTCGGTAAGCATCGTTCGACGGATGGCACCGGGAGCCCAGCCGGCACGGCGTCCAACGGCGTCGCGAGTACCGAGGGCGCAACCGACACCACCGATACCCACACACACGACACCGGGACTTCGTCGGAGTCAGCGCACTCGACCGATAACGCCGCGAGCAGTCAGTAGTACCGGCCCGGCTCCGCGCCACGAGATCGGCCTGTTCCTTCCGCACGAACTGAGGCGTTTGTTACAACGGAAGAGGCCGATCACTCGACGCGAGGAGACGACAATGAGCGAACCGATCTCAGGCGAAGACCTGCCCGACGGCGTCGTCGACCCCGAAGCGCCACTCGACGACGAGCCGGGCGAATCGCTTGCCGACGATGCGCCGCTCGACGAATTCGTTGACCCGCTCGCGGGCGTCGAACCACCACAATCCGACGACGTTCCGAGCGCGGACTACGTCGACCAGCACCTTGACGTCGACGAGGTGGAACCACCCAGGCGCGACGACTGACCCCAGAACCACCGCGGGCCGAAAGAGCCGGGGGCGGCCCGGAAATGCGGCGCCCAGAAATGCTGCGCGTTGACCCTGAAACGCCGATAGCTCCCAGAGCCCGATTGGCTACAGTGGAGCCACCGACGCAGGTTCGCCCCAATGGTGTCGCCGACCGCTCTCTCATCGGAGTCCAGCGGCCGACGGCGGCGCGCGCTAGGAGGAAGTCATGGCGATCGATCCCGCAAAGAGCAAGGCAGTCTCACAGGTGGTGCGCGAGCATCCGGGGATGAGCCTCGTGGCGATCTCGCCAGGCATCGTGGTCTTCCTCCTGGTGGGGTTCTTCGCCAACTGGTTTCTGGCGATCGTGCTCGGCGTCGTCATGGTGGCGGGCGGGTACTACATGCTGACGCGACAGAAGTGAGCAGGGCATAAACCGGTGCGAGAACGACTGCGGACGGGTGACGTTCACTCGTGGGCAACGAGGCCCCGACGTTGAGCGCACGCGTCGACGCCTATATCTGGGCCATCCGGCTCACAAAAACACGTTCGGCTGCGGGTGACGCATGCCGAGGTGGCCACGTTCGGGTCAACGGAGCGACCGCGAAGCCCGCGCAGCACGTCAGCGTCGGCGACGAGGTGCGGCTGAGGTTGGGTGGTCGAGAACGCATCGTCGAGGTGACCCAGGTGATCACCAAGCGAGTCTCGCCCGCCGCGGCGTCGGCCTGCTACATCGACAAGAGTCCACCGCCGCCGGCCAAGGAGATCCTGGCGAGTCAGCCACGACGCGATCGTGGTGCCGGTCGGCCGACGAAACGCGAGCGACGCGAGATCGACAAGCTGATGCGCGGGGGCTTCCTCGTGTCGTTGGCGGTGGTGATCGCGCTGATCGGTAGTGCGTGCTCATCGGATTCCGACGATTCGGGAGGCAACAGCAACGGCAACGCTGCGGCGCCGCCGGCCAAGGCGGGGTCGGGTCCGTTCTTCGGTGAATGCGGAGGCGTGACCACGGAGGAGGTCAACAGCCTCGCAAAGCTGGGAACGCTGACCAACACGGTGAACAATTCGTCGGTGTGTGAGTGGTCGTCGAGCGTCGATCGCACCGGGCCGGTGGCATCGTTCAACTGGTATCGCGGATCACCGATCGGACGTGAGCGCGCCACCGAGCAACTCTCCCGCGAGTCGACCAAAGACATAGAGATCAACGGCCACAAGGGATTCATCGCCTCCGACACGGGCATCTGCGAGATCGGCATCGCTTTCGGCGCCGACTTCTTCGAGTGGTCGGTGAGCGCCGGGACGTCATCACTGAACGCGCAGGGTCCCGACACCGAACAGATCTGCGACGCCACGCGCCAACTGTCCACGATGTCGATCGAGCGTGCATCATGAGGCGCCTGCGACGCGTCGTCGTGCCACTGCTTGTCGCTCTGGCACTGCTTGTCGGAGCGCTGTCGGGCTGCACCATCGACGGTCAGGCGGTGTCGTCCGAGCAGGCCAACGCCGATCAATCAGGCAACGTCGACACCGACCGGTTCGACAAGCTGACCCTCGAATGCCAGGTGCTCTCAACCGCCCAGCTCGCCAAGGCGGTCGGCGGGACATCGGCACGGGGCACCTTCAACGGCGCGATCTGCCGGTGGATCGTCGACGGGCCGGTCACCGCGAATGTCACGTTCAACTGGTTCGAATGGGGCGACTTCAACGTCGAGAAGGACACCGCCAAGCGGCTCGGCTACACCACCGAGAACGTCCGGATCGTGAGTCAGGCGGCGTTCACACAACGCGACCCCAAGCGCCCGGCTGTGTGCGGTGTGACCACCCGCGCGCCGACCCGCGGCGTCTACACGTTCTGGGTCGAACCGATCGGCGGCGCCGCAGCGGCAGACCCGTGCACCGCTCCGACAAAGCTGATGGAGCTACTCCTCAACGGTGGCCAATAGTCGCTGCCGCGACGGTGGCCAATAGTCGCTGCCGCGACGGTGGCCAATAGTCGCTGCCGCGACGGTGGCCAATAGTCGCTGCCGGGCACTACAGCGCGCGCCGGGGCATGATCTATGCCCATGGGACACTCCGGGTTTCCAATCCTCCGTGCGGTATGCGTTCCAGCGCTGGCGGCGCTTGCGATCGTAGGGGTCGGGTCGGTTGCCGACGCGGCCCCGAGCAACCGATGCGCCGGCGCGACAGTCACCACCAGGACTGCCTCGCCGTCTCCGACGGGGTGGGCTGAGAACCTCACGTTCGATCACTCGGGCAACCTGTGGGTCTCACGTCTCTACGGGAATTCGGTGGAGCGCTACGACCGGTCCGGCCGACGCACCGCGACCGTCCCGGTGCGGGCGCCGGGCGCGCTGCGCATGAGTCCTGGCGGCGACCTGTATGTGAACTCCGGCGACCAATTGTCGTTCGGCGCCGAACGCAACGGCGTCGTCGTGAAGTTTGATCCGCTTGCGCCGCAACCGAATCCGACGGTCTACGCACGAGGGTTCGCGATGCCCAACGGTCTGGCTTTCGATGCGCGCGGGTTCGGATATGTCGTCGACAGTGTGCGCGGCGTGGTTAGGATCGCGCCGGGTGGCGCCATCGACCAGCAATGGACGGATAGAGCCCGCGCCGCGCTCACCGCGTCGCCGGCTGTCAATGGGATCAGCCCCAATGGCGCGGTGGCCATCGGCAACGACCTCTACCTGACCTTCACGGCAAGCCGGACGGGCCGCGTCGTCGCACTACCGCTCGACGATCCCGGCTCGATTCGGGTCGTCGCCGACCTCACGGCTCCACTGCCCGGCTTGCTCGATGACCTCACCGCACTGGATCCGCACACGGTGGCCGTCACGTCGACGCTCGGCTCGCTCGCCCTCGTCGATGTGCGGACGGGCGCGCGGTGCACCATCGCACTCGGCGCGCCGGCGACGGCCGTCGCTGTGCAACCCTCGGATACGCGTGCGCTGGTGGTCGCGTCGGAGACCGGCGCCCTGCTTGACGTACACCTCGCCGGGTGAACACAAGGCAAACGTATGTTCGACTATCGCCCGAATCGTGGCTAGGGTGAGTCCATGACTCTCTCGGTAGCCATGATCACGGTCGACACGCTCGATCCAACCACGCTCGCCAATTGGTGGGCGACCAATCTCGGCGGCACGATCGTCGCGGAGAATGACGGATTCTTCGTCGTCGTCGCACTTCGCGACGGCGGGCCCGCGATCGGTTTTCAGAAAGTCGACGACCCGACGCCCGGCAAGAATCGCATCCACCTCGACCTCGCGTCGCCCGACTATCCGGCCATCGTCGACACTCTCGTCGCGAACGGAGCCACCAAGCTCGGCGACCGGGAGATCCCTGGTGGCGGGTTCGGGTGGACCACGCTGACCGATCCCGCGGGTAACGAGTTCTGCGTGTCAGGCGGTCACTGACTCATCCGCCACGGCCTGACCGCCGACTTCCTGATCGCCGGCCACCTGGTCTGCTGGGCGCTTCGTCACCGATACGGTTGCCGCGACCTGGTGCTCGCCGTCGTCGCCGGGAATGAGCATCCACAGCAGAAGTCGCTGCGGCTCCCGGACGCGCCGCAACGTGATCGGCGTGCCGGGGACGATCGGACGCAGGTACTCGATCACCAGCCGGTGCGGTCCGTCGATCAGGTCGAGGTGCTCGACGAGTTCGTCCTCGACGGCCTCGAGGTACGCGGCGTTGTTGAGGTGCTTGAACGGATCGAAGTCGGTGCTGCGCAACACGTGTTCGCGGTCGTCGGCCGACGCCCCCTCGGCGTCGGGAGCCTTCTCCGGGTTCATCGACTTCCAGCGGAGTCGGTGCTCGTCGGTCATCGACGACAACAGCTCGAACGCGTCGTCGGAGATTCGTGACGGCATCCCCTGGTCGTTGACGTTGATCCAGAACGCCTCGGTCTCGATCAATCCCGACTTGCGCGGTTCGGGGTTGAACCGGTTGGTCTCGTGCTCGGCGGTCAGCCGCACGCGCATGTTGGTCCACCGTGTCGAGAGTGACCCGCACCACCGCTGTGCTGTGACGGTCGCAGGCCACGAGATCGGCTCGATGACGTCGACGACGGTTCGCCGCACGATCCAGAACGGGTCTGAGTCGCCGAGATCGGTCGCTTCGATGTTGTCGTTGGCGATGTCCTGCAGGTACCGGGCGACGGCGTCAAGCCGCACGCGCATGTCCTGGTCGACGTCGCCGGTGCGTACGCGGTAGGTCGCCTCGAAGAAGCGCGCACCCTCCTTGCGCTCGGGGAGGGCTGTGCCGGTGGCCTGGCTGTTGTCGCGGGTCAATAGATGTCCTCTGTTGGCGGTGTCGGCTGGCTCACACGCTGTGGTTACGATCGGGTAGCTCACGGACCGGTCGTTAAGATACAGTCACCACAAAACTAGAACACGTTCTACGTGTTGAACTTCGAGGACAGCGCCGATGGCCCATGTGATCACACGCCCCTGTTGTAACGATGCGAGCTGCGTCGCGGTGTGCCCGGTCAACTGTATCCACCCGACGCCCGACGAGCCCACCTTCTTCACCGCCGAGAGCCTCTACATCGACCCGGACACCTGCATCGACTGCGGGGCATGTATCGACGAATGCCCCGTCGAGGCCATCATCCCCGACGATCAGCTCGAGGAGCGCGACGAGCCTTACCTGCAGATCAACGCCGACTACTACAAGGACCACGACGTCGAAGGTGGTCTGGTTCCCCCGAAGAAGGCCCCCAAGCTGCCCGAAGGAGACGTCCGTGTCGCCATCGTCGGCGCCGGACCTGCCGCGTTCTATGCCGCGGAGGAACTGGTCCGCAAACCGCAGATCTCGGTCGACATGTTCGACCGTCTGCCGACGCCATACGGATTGGT
This sequence comes from Gordonia sp. UBA7860, assembly GCF_002500165.1. Classification (NCBI taxonomy): domain Bacteria; kingdom Bacillati; phylum Actinomycetota; class Actinomycetes; order Mycobacteriales; family Gordoniaceae; genus Gordonia; species Gordonia sp. UBA7860. Next base: position 45,613 of record NZ_DLSO01000204.1, read on the forward strand.
GCGCGCGGGGGTCGCCCCCGACCACGCTGCAACCAAGGGTGTCGAGTCGACCTTCGCGGCGACCTCGGCCAAGCGCAATTTTCGCTACTTCCTCAACGTCGAGGTCGGCAAGCACATCAGCCACGACGAACTGACCGCCCGCTACAACGCGGTCATCTATGCCGTCGGGGCGCCGACCGACAAGCGGCTCGGCATCCCCGGCGAGGGGCTGTCCGGTTCGGTGTCGGGCACCGAATTCGTCGCCTGGTACAACGGCCACCCCGACTTCGCCGACCTCACCTTCGACCTGTCCGGGGAGCGCGCTGTCGTCGTCGGCAACGGCAACGTCGCGCTCGACGTCGCACGCATACTGGTGACCGATCCCGACGATCTCGCGAAGACCGACATCGCCGATCACGCCCTCGCCGCGTTGCGCGAGTCGAACATCCGCGAGGTTGTGCTCCTCGCGCGACGCGGAATCGCACAGGCCGCCTACACCAACAGCGAGTTCCTCGCGCTGGGTGAGGTCGACGGTGTGGACGTGATCATCGATCCGGCCGAGCTCACGCTCGACCCGGTGTCGGAGGCCGCACAATCCGACGATGAGTTGGATTCGACGATCGCGACCAAACTGCGGCTCGCGCAGGAATTCGCGGCACGCCCGACCACCGAAGGCAACAAGCGGATCGTCTTCCGCTTCATGACTTCACCGACCGAGCTGACCGGCGACGGGAAGGCCGAGGCACTGCACGCCGTGCGCAACGTGTACACCGAGGCCGGTGAGAACGTCGCGATCGTGCCAACCGACGACGGCTTCGATCTCGAGACCGGGCTCGTATTGCGTGCGATCGGCTATCGCGGCGTGCCCATCAACGACGTTCCGTTCGACGAGGTGCGCTGCGTGGTGCCCAACGTCGAGGGCAGGGTGCAGTCGAGCGTCGACGGCGAGATCGTCAGGGGTCTGTACGTGACCGGATGGATCAAGCGCGGTGCGACCGGCGGCATCGGACGTAACCGACTGTGCGGGCAGGAGACCGCGGAATCGGTGATCGCCGACTTCGTCGCGGGCGTCCTGCCGCAGTCCTCTACCTCGGCGGATGACGTCGCCGACCTGGTGGCCGACCACGGCGCACATCGCATCGACCTCGCCGGATGGAAGAACATCGACGCCACCGAACGCAGCGCAGGCAAGTCGGCTGGGCGTCGTCGTGTGAAACTGGTGCATATCGGTGATCTCGAGTCGGCGTCCCGAGAGGCCGCAGAATCGCGATCGTGAGGGCGGTGCCGATTCGGCCCGTGTCGTCAGACCACTCGGTCGTCGATTGGCCGGCGAGCCGTGCAGCAGCATCGGGCCGTCGAAGGTCCGTGAATGGAGAGGTGGAACCACAAGGTGCGCGTGGCATTACTGTCGTATCGCAGCAAGCCGCATTGCGGTGGGCAAGGCGTCTATGTACGCCATCTCAGCAGGGAATTGGCGCTGCTGGGGCATCAGGTCGAGATCTTCTCGGGACAGCCGTATCCCGAGCTCGACCAGTCGGCGATAGACGCAGGCGTCACGCTCACCAAGGTCCCGAGCCTCGGTCTCTACGACGAACCCGACCCGTTCCGTACTCCGCGGCCCAGTGAGTTCCGCGACTGGATCGACGTCCTCGAGGTGGGCGCGATGTGGACGGCGAGCTTCGGCGAGCCGCTGACGTTCAGCCTTCGTGTCGCGCGGCTGCTCGCCGACCGTCGTGACGACTTCGACATCGTGCACGACAACCAGTGCCTCGGCTACGGCCTGCTGCAGATCCAGAAGCAGGGCTATCCGTTGATCGCGACGATCCACCATCCGATCACGCGTGATCGTTCGTTGGCGGTCAAGGCGGCCAAGGGATGGCGCAAGGTCAGCGCGTGGCGGTGGCATTCGTTCCTGCGGATGCAGGGTCGGGTCTCGCGTCGCATTCCGGAGTTGTTGACGGTCTCGCGGAGCAGCGAGGTCGACATCCGGAAGGCCTTCGACATCGAGGCCGGTCGGATCACGACCATCCCGCTCGGCGTCGACACCGCGATCTTCCGTCCCGAGGCCGCGCAGGCGCGTGTGCCGGGGCGCGTGGTCTGCGTCGCCAGCGCCGACGCCCCTCTCAAGGGCGTGTCGTATCTGCTGGAGGCGATCGCCAAGCTGAGTGCTGAGCGTGACGTCGAGCTCACGCTGGTCTCCAAGCTCGACCCCGACGGACCGTCGGCGAAGATGATCGACGACCTCGCCATTTCGTCGCGAGTACGCGTGGTGTCCGGGCTCGAGGATTCGGAGATGGCGGAGCTGCTCGCGTCGGCTGAGGTTGCCTGCGTGCCGTCGCTGTACGAGGGATTCTCGCTACCTGCCGTGGAGGCCATGAGCTGCGGCACGCCGCTCGTCGCCACGCACGCGGGCGCGATCCCCGAGGTCGTCGGCACCGACGGCCGGTCGGCTACGCTGGTGCCTCCACGCGATTCCGAGCGACTCGCGCAGGCCATCGGAGCCTTGCTCGACGACGAATCCGCCCGTGCCGCAATGGGTGTGGCCGCGCGTGAGCGGGTCGAAGATCGCTATAGCTGGGCTGCCGTTGCGGCGAAGACGGCGGCGCATTACGAGACGGTGCTCGCGCGGGTGGATCGTGAGGGCGCGAAACCGCGTGGGGTAACGATGGATTCGGAGAAGGGGAGTCATGCTCACAGTTGATTTCGACCGATTGGGTGTCGGGTCGCACACGAAGGTGATCGACATCGGTGCGGGGCAGGGCAGGCACTCGTTCGAGATGTTCCGTCGTGGTGCAGATGTCATCGCGTTCGACCAGTCCGAGAGCGACATGGCCGACGTGGCCGAGATGTTCGACGCGATGATGGCAGAGGGGCAGGTCCCCGCCGACGCCAAGGCGCGCGCGGAGGTCGGCGACGCTCTGCGACTTCCCTACGCAGACAACAGCTTCGACGTTGTGCTGATGTCGGAGATTCTGGAGCACATCCCGTCCGACGAGGCCGCCATCGCCGAGATGGCACGCATTCTCAAGCCGGGTGGCATCGGTGCTGTGACGGTGCCGCGGTACTGGCCCGAGAAGGTGTGCTGGGCGCTTTCGGACGCCTACCACGAGGTCGAGGGTGGTCACGTCCGGATCTACAAGGCCTCCGAGCTTGCAGACAAACTGCGGGCGGCGGGCCTCGAGGTGACCGGAACCGATCACGCACATGCCCTGCACGCGCCCTACTGGTGGCTCAAATGTGCTGTGGGCGTTGAGAACAACAAGAACTCGCTGGTACAGGCGTACCACAAGCTGTTGGTGTGGGACATGATGTCGGCACCGGCTCTCACCCGCGTGGGTGAGCAGGTTCTCAACCCTGTGATCGGCAAGTCGGTCGCGTTGTATCTGCGGAAGCCGGAGAGCGCGGCGTCGTGACCCCGACGTCGAGCGTCGTCGACCCATCCTCAGGTCGATGACCGCACAGGCGCACGTCGGTGCGCTCGCCATCGCCGGTGTTGTCACCGGTGAGCAGATGCGTGCCACCGGCGCCGCCATCGCCGCCATGCAGGAGGATTCCGGCGCGCTGCCGTGGTTCCCCGGCGGACGTACCGACCCCTGGGACCACATCGAATCGGCAATGGCGCTGAGCGTCACCGGGTTTCACGCAGAAGCTGAGGCGGCGTACGCCTGGAGTCTGCACACGCAACGCGACGACGGATCGTGGCCGCTGCGGTTCGACTCGGGTGTCGTGACCGACCACGGCACCGACTCCAATTTCTGCGCCTACATCGCCGTCGGCGTGTGGCATCACTATCAGATCACCGGCGACGTCGTGTTCCTCGAACGCATGTGGCCGGTCGTCTGGTCGGCGATCAACCTCGTCCTGCGTTTTCAGCGTCCCGACGGCGCCTTCCGCTGGGCGGGCGACCACGCGACCGGCGCCATGTTCGACGAAGCGCTGATCACGGGGAATGCCAGCATCTTTCAGGCGCTCGACTGTGCTGTGCGCATCGCGGCCGAGGTGGAGCAACCCGACGACGAGTGGGTGCGCGCACGTGCCGCGCTGCGCGACACATTTCTTTGTCGACCAGAGGTTTTCGAAAAGCCGTCCGAGCATTCGATGGACTGGTACTACCCGGTGCTCGGCGGTGCGGTGCGCGGCCGTGCCGGTCAGGAGATGATCGCTCGACGCTGGGACGAGTTCGTCGTACCCGGTCTCGGCGCGCGGTGCGTCGACCACCGACCCTGGGTGACCGGGGCCGAAACCTGCGAGTTGGCAATCGCACTCGACGCGCTGGGTGATACCGCGGACGCCGTGAAGCTCATTGCGTCGATCCAACACCTGCGCGACCCCGACGGCTCGTACTGGACCGGACTCGTCTTCGACGACGGCAAGCGCTGGCCGGTCGAGAAGAGTTGCTGGACGTCGGCGGCGGTTGTCCTCGCCGTCGACGCGGTCACGAGAAGCAGTGAGGCCAACGGAATCTTCCGCGAGGCGGGAGTGCTCTGAGCGCCGGTTCTCGGTGCCGCAGAAATTAGAACATGTTCTAGACAGGTGTCCAGTGGTCTGCCTATTCTTGCGGTATGGATTTCGGGATCGTTCAGTTCACCAGTGATCGCGGGCTCAAGCCGCAGGTGCTCGCACCGCTCATCGAGGAGGCGGGATTCGCCTCCTACTTCGTTCCCGAGCACGGTCACATCCCCACCCGACGCGACGCCGCGCATCCGCAGACCGGCGATTCGTCACTTCCCGACGACCGCTACATGCGCACCCTCGACCCGTGGACGACGCTGGCTGCCGCTGCCGCGGTCACCTCGCGTATCAAGCTCGCCACGGCCGTTGCATTGCCGGTGCAGTCCGATCCCATCTCGCTCGCGAAAACGCTTGCCACACTTGACCACATCTCCGACGGTCGGCTGACTCTCGGCGTCGGATTCGGGTGGAACCTCGACGAGCTCGCCGATCACGGCGTTCCGTCGAAGCGTCGTCGAACGATGCTTCGGGAGTATCTCGAGGCGATGCGCGAGCTGTGGACGGCCGACGAGGCCGAGTATCACGGCGAGTTCGTCGATTTCGGCACGAGCTGGGCGTGGCCCAAGCCGCCGCAGGGAGCTATTCCGACGCTCGTCGGTGCCGCAGGCAACGAGAAGAACTTCAGGTGGATCGCGCGCAGCGCCGACGGCTGGATCACGACGCCCGGCGAGGACGACATCGCCGGTTCCGTCGCACTGCTGCGACAGCTCTGGGCCGACGCCGGACGCTCCGGCGAGCCGCAAATCGTCGTCCTGGACTTCAAGCCGATCCCCGAACGTCTCGAGGAGTTCCGCGACCTCGGCGTCACCACGGTGCTCTACGGGCTGCCCGACGACAGCGTCGAACGTGCCACGGCCTACCTGGCCAAGCTGGCGGGCAAAGTTGGCCTCGCCCCCGCCGCGGCCCGCTGATCAGCCTCGCCCGCGGCTGACCGAGCTGCCCCAGCTGATCGAGCCGCCCACCGTTGATCGAGCTGC
>NZ_DLSO01000030.1:0-84154 GCF_002500165.1 Gordonia sp. UBA7860
CCATCGCGGTCAGGTCGTTGATGTTCACCAGCACCGAACACCATCCGGCCCATTCGGGATCGCGCTCCACCATCGAGGGAAGAATCGCGTCGCAGGCGGCGATGACATCGGTGCCCGGCACCGGTGTTCCGTCGTCGCCGCGGAAACCCTTGGGCCCCAGACCGTCGGGTTGATCTGCCAACGGGCTGAGAACCTCGGCCAATATCGCCTTCGTGGCTTCTACGGTCCGTTGTATCCGACCGATAGGCCACCGCATCCGACGATGAGTTCGTCCGGCGATCGTCTCGCCGGCCCCGCAATCACGCCAGCCGAGGGACAAGAACATCGGCGCGTAGCGGTCCTGGACAGTCGCATCGAACCGTACGACACCGATCGACTCGGCATGAGCACACGCGGCCCGCACGAGAGCTGCCCCGATCCCGGCGGAGTGCTGGGGGTCGAGCACGACCAGACGGCTACCCGACCACCAACCGATGTCTGGAGTGTGGTTGGGCGCCAGACGAACTCCGCCTACGACAGCACCATCCCGGGTGACCGCGACCAGAACGACGGTCCGGGGGTCGTCATCGATGTCGTCGCGGTCCGACGCGTCGAACAGTCCCTGACGTTCGACGAACTCGCGATGGCGTAGTGCGTGATGGGCGGTCACCGTGGACGGTTCGTCGGCAACTCGGATGAGGAAGGTCGGCGGAGCCGGGGGTTGGCCGGCCAGTATCGAGAGATCACGGTGGGCGGTTCCGTATGGAGTCGTGTCTCGACCATCGAGAATCATGTCACCCTCCGACGTTCGGTAACACGCTGCACGCGCCACAAGCCGCGCAACCCGCACGTTGATCCGACCCCGACATGCCGATCAGTTGCAGATGTCCGGCGACCTCGCGGCTGATCTTCTCCACGATGGCGGGATCGGGGGCCCGCGCGTCGTCGACGTCGACGGCGAGGGTACCGACATGTGGTCGGAAGGGAACGATGAACGGATACACCCCTGAGTCCGCGAGTTGCTGTGCGCCCCGGATCATCTCGTCCGGGTCCTCACCAAGACCGACCAGGAGGTAGGTGGACACCTGGTTTCGGCCGAACACTCGGACGGCCTCGTCCCAGGCGGCGCGGTATTCGCCGAGCGACACAGTTGCCTTGCCGGGCATCCAACGCCGACGAACATCGTCGTCGAGCGATTCGACGTGTATGCCGATCGCGTCGGCTCCGGCCTCGCGAAGTTCAGTTATCGTGTCGAGCGTGGCGGGCGGTTCGCACTGCACCTGGATCGGAAGGTCGGGCACAGCGGTTTTCACGGCACGGACGCAGCGCGCCAAGTGTTTTGCGCCGCGATCGCGGCCCGCCGATGTGCCCGTGGTCATGACCATCTGCGAGACACCGTCGAGTTCGACGGCTGCACGCGCGACTGCCGCGAGGTCGGCGGGCTTCTTCACCGCGACTGTCGACCCCGACCGCAGTGACTCCTCGATCGAACAGAATCGACACCGTTGATCGGCGTCGTAGCGGATACAGGTCTGTACGACGGTCGTGGCAAGAACATTGCTGCCGTGCAGTTTTGCGATCTTCTCGTAGCTGACGCCCTCGTCGGTGACCAGGTCGTAGAACCGCGGACGAGAGATGGCTTGTACGTCGAGTCCGGTGTCGTGGCCGTCGTAGAGGACACGGTCGCCGTCGAAGCTGAACGGGCTGGCCGGATTTCGTGGGATCGCAGCATGTAGGCCGTCGATCATCAGGTGTCCGTCGTCGGTCGGCCCGGCACCACCGGTCCGGTTGACGGGAGGGGTGCCGCGGATACCCAGCAGGGCGAGATCTGTACGGGTGGAAACGGTCACGTGTGTGCTCCGTTCGGTGGAGAGTGGAAGTGAAGCCGAGACATCGATGGCCCGTCACGTCTGGTTGGCTGTCAGGAAGCGACGCGGACGTGTTCGTGCGTGTCGTCGAGCGCTTCGATGATCGAGTCGGCGACGTACTTTGCGTCGGCGTCGATTCCGAGGAATCGTCCCGACCCCCAGGTGTGCATCCACGGCAGTCCGATGAAGCTCAGGCCGGGTACCTGGGTGATTCCACGCGTTTGCATGGGACGACCCCCGCCGTCGAACGCACTCGCCTCGATCCAGCGGTAATCCGGTCGGAATCCGATCGCCCACACGATGCTGGTGACGCCCGATTCGATGAGATCGAGATCTGTGGGCTCAGCGTCGGGCTGCCACACGGGTTCGTATCGCGATGGTGAAGGTGCTTGAATCTCGTGGGCGTCGATGTAACGGTCGATGTCGGCGCAGATCGAGTTGTACACGGAATCGGCCTTGTCGAGCGCTGAGCGCAGTGTCGGCGCGAAGGTCAGTCCTGAGTCCTTGCCGCCCGTGAGCGAGCCGTAGACGCGCATGCCCTCTGTGGCGAACTGGCGGAGGTCGACGTCGCGGCCACCGTCTCGGCCCGTCACGTAATGGTTTGTCTTCTCCTGTGCCGCTTTGCCTCCCGGGTACTGTGCGGTGGGGGTGTCGTACAGGCCCATGTCGGCCAGCCACGTCATGCAGTCCCGTCCCCGGTAACGTCGTGCAACCCGCGGTGCGTTGCCGACTGCGAGATGCACCTGACGGCCTGCCAGATGAAGGTCTTCGGCGATCTGTGCACCCGACTGCCCGCTCCCGACGACGAGGACCGCGCCATCCGGAAGCTGTTCCGGGTTGAAGTACTGCTCGGAATGCAGTTGCTGCACCGAGGAATCGAGTGCTGCCGCGTAGGGCGGTATCACTGGGAGTGGGTAGCCACCCGTCGCGACGACGACCTGATCGCACGTGAACAGTTCGACGTCTTCGCCGGATTGCAGGGTGAGTTCGAAAGTCGCCGAGTCGATCTGACGTAGCCGGGTTACCGTCGTATGCGCGCGGATCGGGGCGTCGAATGTCTCGAGCCACCCGCCCAGCCACTCGACGACCTCGTCTCGGGTCATGAAGCCGTCGGGGTGGGGACCGTCATAGGCGTAGCCGGGGAGGCGGCAGTGCCAGTTCGGAGTGACGAGAGTGAAGTTGTCCCACCGTGAGTCGGCCCAGGCGTGCGTCGGGGTCTTGGCCTCCACCACAAGGTGTTCGACGTCGGCCTGACACAGATACCAGCTGACCGACAGGCCGGCCTGGCCACCTCCGACGATGACGACCGGCACGTGAGTGGAATGAGCCGGTGTGCTCATGAGGAGGTCTCCAGGGTCGACGGGGCTGGCAACGGCGGATACATGTCGACGATGTGCACGTTCTCGCGCGAATCGAATCGTGCTGCCGCTTCAGTGATCTCATCGATCGTCGCGGCTGCCGACGTACATGCGAATCCATACTTCGCGCGGACTCTTTCGGCTGCTTCGCGCAGAGCCGTTGTGGAGCGCTCGCGGAAGTCGCCGACGGTGTACTGCTCACCGGCCCTGAGATGGTCATGCATCACCAGGCTGGGCGAGTAACAGTTCTGGGTGGTTCCGTCTGGCCACCGAACCACGAATGTCATCTCAGGCATGGGCCAGATCCCTCCACCCTGCGGTGCCGGTCGCGTCGAGTTCGGTGAGCGGTCCGTAGACGTCGGGTCGGCGGTCGCGCAGATGGAACATTCCGCCGCGCATCGTCGTGAACGTTTCGGCGATGTCGATGTCGGCGACAGCCATCCCCTCCGACAGCAGGGTGGTTGCCAGTACATTGCCGCCGGGGTCGACGATCTTCGCGTTGGCGACGTAGCGCAGCGATCCGAAGGTCCCAGACTGGTTCGAGGCGATCCAGAACACCTGATTGTCGAGCGCTCGTGCGGCGTCGAATAGGTTGAACCGGTAGGTCCAGCGGTCCTCCTGGAGGTTTTCCGCAGTAGCAGTTCGAGCGGCAGGCCACGCCGACAGGCTGGCGATGATCTCGGCGCCGTCGAGTGCCATCAACCTGGCTGCCTCGGGAAAGGCTTTGTCGTAACAGATCTGGAGTCCGACGCGCCCGACCGGCGTGTCGAAGACGCCGTAGTGGGTGCCCGACGAGTACGACATGTTCTCACCGAGTGGTTGATGCACTTTTCGGTAGCTGCCGTAGATCTGTGCGCCGTCGAGCAAAGCTGCAGCGTTGTAACGGGTTTCGCCGTCGTCGGCCAACTCGCAGAAGCCGATCGCAATGACCATGTCCCCCGCGATTGCCTGCACACGGCGAATCTCGGGACCGTCGAGAGTGATCGCAGGCGGAAGTGATCGTGTCGTGTTCTTGATGGTGTCGCCGTGATTGCCCAGCGACGAGAGATAGCCACCGATCGCCGCTTCGGGGAACACGAGGAAGTCGACGCTCGCACGCCTCGCCTGGGCGACGAAGTGTTCGATGGTTGCGTAGTTCTGTTCGAGATCGCGCGAGAAATTCGCCGCGACTGCTGCCACTCTGGTCATGTCAACCCCGGAACATGGTCGAAGTATGTTGTGCGCATTGTCATCTCAGACCATGTAGGTCGAGTTGATGATCGCGCCCTTACGGGCGTAGTGGATGACAGCATCCTGCACGTCGAGTGGATGGGCGGGGATCACGCCCTCGATGAGGTCTTCTTCTCGACCGCCGTGCAATGCCAGTCCGAACCGGCAGCAGAAGACGGTCCCGCCCTCGGCGATGAACGTGGCCAGGGAGTCGTTGATGTTCTGCTCGCCCGGGAAGCCGGAGTCACCTGTCTTCGGGAAGCCGCGTGTGGCAAGGCAATTGATGGCACCCGGACCGTAGAAGTAGATCGCCGACTCGAAACCCTTGCGGAGTGCGCGGGTGGCCTGTAGGACTGCGACGAATGACACCGACGACTCGTGGGCGATGCCGTGTACCAGGGTGAAATACGTTTCGCCGTCCTCTGCCTGGTAGTCGGGGAAGATCTTCGTCCCGCCGTAGATGTTCGAGCCCTTGGGCAGGGAGGGATGGGGAATCTCGTTGAGGGACTTGGTGATGTTGTCGCTGATCGACGCGTCGAAGGAAGACACGATGCTCCTCGGGGTGCTGCCGCGAGTCCACGCGGACGGGTGAAGGATGGTGAGGCGACATTGCCTCGAGAGTGGAGCCGACGCTTCGCTGCGGGGCGGGTGCTGGTCGTTTCGGCTACATCAGTAAGTTCACGCCCGAGATATTTCGTGGTGGTTACGCGCGGAATAACTCATACGCGGCAGCGCGTAACCAATGCCGACGGCGTCCGAAAGATGGTGGGCAGGCGCGTGTGCTCAGAAACTCGGCGGCGTACTCACGAACAGGAACCGGGTCTCGGCGTCGGACTCGTTGTGCCAGCGATGCGGCACCATGGCCGCGTAGTGGATGGTGTCGCCAGCGCCGAGTGTGTAGTCGCGACCGTCGACCGTCATGTGCAGCTCGCCCGTGATCACGAAAACGAACTCCTCACCCGCGTGCGTGTTGTCGGAGTCCTGCTCGGTGTGAGGTCCTGCCGTGACTTCGTTGCAGTCGAGGAGACGTGTTCCCGAAATGCAAAAGCGGACAGAGGCGTTCGGTCCGAGGTCGTAGCCGGGGGTGTCACTCGAGCGGGAGACTGTCGTTGGCATTCGGTCGCTCTGCTCGAGCAGGGCGTGCGCGGTGGTGCCAAGGGTCTGGGCGATCTTGTGGAGGTTGAGCACACTCGGCGTCGTATTGCCGTTCTCGACCTGACTCAGGAACGGCTGCGAAAGTGCAGTCTTCTTGGCGACTTCAGAGAGGGTCATCCCCAGGTTCTTGCGCGCAACGCGGATGGCGGCGCCCAGTGCGCGGGCGAGGTGATCCTGGTCGTCCTCCATTCGGGCAACTTATCAGGCGGAGATGCCGCCTCGGATGCGGCGAAGAGCACCGAAATGCGAGCAAATATTGATTGAGGTAATATTCCATTCATGCTGCAGGTCGCAGCCCGCGATCACCCCTCCCGCACACGTGTGTGTCATCGGTGATCGTGCTCAGTGAAAGCAACATTCAAGCCATGAATACACAAGAAGACTCCTCAATGTTCTCGGTGCCCGTAGTCGACATCACCCCCTACGTGGACGCCGACAGCACTGCGGCAGACCGCGCGCGTGTCGCGGCCGAGATGGACGCAGCGTGCTCGACCGTCGGTTTCATCCAGATCCTCGGACATGCCATTCCAGGAGGCGTATGGGCTGGACTGGGCGAGGCTGTCGACGACTTCTTCGGTCAATCGCTCGAAGACAAGAAGAGCTATGTGGCACAGGGTAATCGGGGGTACTCACCGCCCAAGAGCGAGTCGCTCAGTCTGAGCCTGGGTCTCGAAGCGCCGAGCCGGATGAACGACTTCTTCGAAGCCTTCAACGTCGGTGTCGAGGCGAGATCATTCACCGGCCTCAACCTCTCCGAGGACGACTACGGAATCAACGTTTGGCCCGATGTCGATGGCTTTCGGTCGAAGGTGGAGAACTACTTCGAGCACGCTTCTCGTGTTGCGCGCGTCCTGACGTCGGTCTTCGCCGACGCGTTGCGGGTGCCGCAGGGTTACTTCGACGCCATCACCGACCATTCGATCGACGTGCTGCGGATGAATAACTACGCGCTGCCCGAGGGCACTGTGTCGCTCGACGGTGAGCTGACCGGTATGGGCGAGCACACCGACTTCGGCATCGTCACGGTTCTCTGGGCCGACCAGGTCGCCGGATTGCAGGTGCTCGGACGCGACGGCGTCTGGCACGACGTGTCGCCCATAGATGGTGCGCTGCTGGTCAATCTGGGTGACTTGACTGCTCGCATGACCAATGACCGGTGGATGTCGACGCTGCATCGGGTCAAGCCGCCGATCGTCGACGGGACGATCAAGCGCCGTCGATCTGTGGCGTTCTTCCATGACGGCAATGTCGACGCGACGATCGAGACGCTGCCAAGCCATCTCGAATTCGACAACGGGATGGCCTACGAGCCGATCGTGGTGCGCGATCACATCGCGGCGAAGCTCGCCGGTTCGCGTCAGGGCAAGGCCAACACCGCAGCGGTGCGTGAGGCGGCACGGGTTCTGTCAGCGGGCAAGCCGCAGTGACGCAACGTCCTACCGCGGTGTTGATCCACGGCGCGTGGGCGGGTCCCTGGGTATGGGATCGCGTGCGTGAACCCCTGCTGCGGGCTGGTGTCGAGTCGATCGCGGTGACGTTGCCGGGCGTCGGCCCCACCCTCGACGAGCCGGCCGAACTCGACGACATCGCCATCGCGGTGATCGGTCAGGTCGCCGACGTCGACGGGCCGCTGTTGCTCGTCGGCCATTCGGGCGGTGGGATCGTGGCCACCCATGTCGCAGAACAGATCTGTGAGCGAGTGTGCGGCGTCGTCTATGTCGCCGGCATGATGCTGCCCTCGGGCTGGGGGTTCGGCAGATTGTGCGACGACGCGGGGCTGCGTGCTCCGGTCGGGATTGCAGCCTTCTTGGACTCGACAGATGATTCGACGGTGACGTCGGTCAGCCCCGAGGCGGCAGTTAGCGTGTTCTTTCACGACGCCGATCCCGCCGACGCGATCGCCGCGTCGAGAATGGTTGCGCCGCAGCAAGAGTCGGGACGCCTCATCTCGCCGTCGTGGACCCCGGAGCGCTTTGGCCAACTACCCCGCCTCTACATAGAGGTCACGCGGGACCGATCCGTGCCGCTCGTGGCGCAGCGCCACATGCAAGAGCTCGTTCCGGGAGCGCGGGTGGTGACCCTCGACAGCGATCATGGGCCACAACTCTCACAACCGGCAGCTGTGGTCGACGCGATCCTCGCGGCCGTCGGTGCGCGGGAATGGTCGTGATTGCGCCGCGCGCATTCATACCGCTGCGCGACGGTGACTCACCATGGGTGAACGAGTCGTCACTGAATGATCGCATGACTCTGCCCAGTGGCCAGTCGAGGGGGACAGCTGGTCAACCGACTCCGAGTAGCCGGTCGATCAGCGGGCCGACATCCTCGGCCAGTTCGTCGACGGTCGCGTCGGCGATCTCCGGACGACGGAACACGTACCTCATGGTGACGAGGCTGAGCATCTGACCGGCGACGAGAACGAGCCGACGATCTCGATCGTCGGCCTCGACGATGTCGCCGAGCGCGACATGCGCCACGCCGACATAGAAGCTCACCATGCGCTCCGACACTTGTTCGTCGGTCAGCGCAATCCTCAGTAGTGCGATGGCCCGTTGTCGTTGCGCGGCGTCGTCGTCCCAGAGATGCAGCGCGCGTCGAACGAAATCTCGCCCCGGATGCGCCGCGTCCAGCGGTGTATCGCGGAACACTGCCGTGGGGTCGACGTCCGGCCGCAATGCCTCGACCGTCAGCGCGCGCTTGTTGCCGAAGTAGTGGTGGATCAGGGCGGCGTCGACCCCCGCACGGCCTGCAATCGCGCGCATGGTGGTCCGCTCGAACCCTTTCTCCGACAGCAGCTCTCGGCTTGCGGAGAGGATCGCGTTCCGCGTGGCAGTGGAATCGGATGACGGGGGTCTTCCGGTTCTTCGGCCGCTCATGCTGGTGCGCTGTCCCTCGCAAGCGAAAGCATCTTCTCCTCGATGGTCGCGGGAACTGTTGTCACGCTTGCATGTATGCCTGCTTCGTCGAGGACCTGCTGGAGTCGTGCGGGGTCGGTGTCGACAACACGGATCGATGTTCCGGACAGAATCACGGGCACGTTGGCGTCGTTGAGCACGGAAAAGGTGTTCGCCCAGTCGTCTGTGACGACCTGCACGGCTGTGGTGTCACCGACGATATCCGCCTCACTGCCCTGGGCCACGAGTTCTCCCGCCGACATCAGCAGCAGGCGGTCGCACTCCTGCGCTTCTTCCATGTAGTGCGTGGTCACCAGGACGGCTGTGCCCCGATCTGATTCGCCCCGGATCGTATCCCACAGTCGCGCGCGTGAGAGCGCGTCGACGCCCGATGTCGGCTCGTCGAGGATCAACGCGTCAGGAGTGTGTGCCAGTGCCACCAGAAATGCGATCCGACGCTGCGCTCCGAGGGGTAATGAACCGACGAGCGTGTCCTGGTGTGCTGCGAGGTCCTCGGGGAGTTCCGGCACCGCGACGCCATACGCCCCGGTCGAGAATTCGAGATTCTCGCGCACAGTGAGATCGCGGTAGAGTCCGAGATTCTGTGGTACATAGCCCAATCGGGCTCGTCGGCGCTGATCAGGCGGACCGTCGAACAGGGTTACCGAGCCGCGGGTGGGTCGCAGCAACCCGAGCAGCATACGGATGAGTGTTGTCTTACCTGCACCGTTGGCGCCGAGAAGTCCGACGACCTCTCCGCCGCCGACACTCATCGAGACGTCGTCGACGGCGGTGAAGTCGCCGAAGCGCTTCGTCACCTCATCGGCAGCGAGCAGGGGCCGGTCGGCGGTCATCGTGCACCTGCTGAAACGAGTTGGCGCCGTAGTGACAGCGAGATCACGATGTCCTCCAGGTCGGGATCTACGGTGGTGGCTCCCGAAGAGGGCCGCTCGGTTGAGTCCTCGGGCCAGTACTCGTGACGCTCATGTCCTCGACGCCATGACCACTCCCGTCGGACCGGGTGAGGTGACGAGGTGATGATTCCGGTGAATTCGGCGCACACGGCGGCGTACGAACCCTGCGCCAGCGTGCGGCCTTCGTCGAGGACGAGTAGTTCTGCTGCGCGTTCTGCCTCGTCGAGATAGGTCGTCGACATGATCACCGCCGATCCTGCTGCAGCCGACTCGGAGATCATGCGCCACAGATCGATTCGACTCACCGGGTCAACCCCGGTGCTCGGTTCGTCGAGGATGACAAGGCGCGGTCGGTGAATGAGCGCCATCGACGTGGCGAGCTTGCGCCGCATGCCGCCCGAGAGTGCACCGGCCGGTCGATCAGTGGCTACGGTCAGTCCTGCGCGCTCGATCATCTCGTCACGACGTGCGACGAGTTCGTCGCCCCGTAGTCCGTACATCTCGCCGACGAAATCGAGGTTCTCCCGCACGGTGAGTGCGGCCCAGCACCCGGGACCGGCGGGAAGATACCCGAGGTGCTGCTTGTCCGGTGACGTGATCGTCCCGGAGTCGCAGACCACCTCGCGCGCAAGAACTCGCAGGAGCGTCGTCTTGCCTGCGCCATCACCGCCCACCGCAGCCAGAATTGTTCCATCGGTGAGTTCGACCGATACGTTCTCGAGAGCGACGGTGTCGCCGAACCGAACGGTCACCGACGACGCTGCGGCGATCACGACGCCGCACCGCTGGTCGTATCCGCCTGCTCTCGTGCCGACGCGGACGGACGTGCATTGGGAGCGAGGTCGCGACGGAACCGCAGTGTGGCGGCGGTGAATACGACGACGGCCATCGCCGCCAGAACCAGCAGCGGGACCCAGAGCGAGCCGATCGATGCGCCTCGGATCATGACACCCTGCGAGATCATCGTGAAGTAGGTGAGCGGGAGTAGGTAGCCGATCCAGCGGACCCCAGCTGCCATGGCATCGAGCGGAAAGATCATGCCCGACAACAGGATTTGTGGCATGAGAAAGAGAAAGGCGGTCTGGATGGCCTGCCCGGTGGTCTGCGAGATGGTGGAGATCAGCACGCCGAGTCCGAGGACGACGAACAGGAACAGGGCGGCGCCGAGTGCGAAGACCCCGACATTGCCGTTGAAGGGCACACCGAAAAGCCACATGCCGAGCACGGTCACGATGATCATGTCGATGGCCGCGAGAAGGAAGTAGGGCGCTATCTTGCCGAGAATGACCTGGCTGGGCTTGATCGGCATGACGGCCAACTGTTCGAGCGTTCCTGCCTCACGTTCGCGTACCAGCCCGATGCTGGTGACGATCGTGCCGATGAAGGTGAGGATGAGGCCGATGATCGCGGGGACCATGACCCACGATGTCTTGAGTTCAGGGTTGAACAGCACGCGGACCTTGACGCTGTTGCCCATCTTGTTGAGCAGACCCGATGTTGCCTGTGCGCCAAACAGATTCGATCCGTCGAGCAGTGCCACGACGGTCGGTTGACCTGGTGTGCTGTGCCCGGTGACGAAGGCGGTGTCGACCTTGTTGTCGCGCAGCAGCTCGGAGGCGTCGGCCTCGGTGCCGTTCGTGTCGACGGTCGTGACGTCGAAATACTCCGGCAACGACTTCGCGAACTGCGTCGCCTGGGGGCCTACGACCGCAGTCGTCGACGACGACACGTAGAAGTTGGCCGCGTACCCGAAGATCACGAGCAGCAGCAGCGGTAGTACGACCAACATCGCCAGGGTGCGCGGATCGCGCCGTAACTCGCGGAATTCCTTCAGGATCATCGCTCGCATGTGGCGAGTGTAGGCACGATGCCCGCCAAAAGTCATCAGATGATGAATTATCGTTACGGAGTGAACACGCATACAGGGGCGACGGCTGTGCGCCGTCGCCCCTGTAGGTCAGAACGTCAGGACATCAGTCCTCGATCGTCTCCAGCTGTCCGAAGATCTCCTCGCGACGATCCTCGAACTGCGACGGGAGTTGGAAGCGCATGCCCAGTTCCTGCGGCGACTCGTCGCAGTCCCAGCCGCCGTCGGCGTGGGTGACAGCGATCTCGAACAGCGCCCCACCTGGTGAGCGCACGTAGACCGACTTGAAGTACTTGCGGTCCTTGAGCTCGGAGATGTCGGTGTAGCCGGCCCCCTCGATCTCGAACTTCAGCTCGTCCTGGTTCTCCAGGCTCGACGCATTCCATGCGAAGTGGTGGTAGGTGCCCGCGCCGTAGCTCCAGGTGCCCTGGTCGTCGGTGCGGTTGCCCACCAGCTCGACCCAGTTGCCGACCTTCTCGTTGCCGACGCGGAATGCAGCACGGTCGCCGTCCTCGATGATGTCGCCCTGCGAGTAGAAGACATCCTCGGCGAAGTCGACCATCCGGTCCGGAGTGTGGGCGTGGATGCCGACACCGTGGATTCCGTGAATGGCGTGCTCCTGCGGTACGCCGTTGCCCGAGTAGCCCTCACGAGCGTCGTTGTCATTGGCGACGAAGACGTACTCCAGGCCCGAGGGATGACGGAATGCCAAGCGGCGCTGACCGAACACCTCGATGTCCTGCACGTCCTTGACGTCGTGCTCGGTCAGGCGGGAGTGCCAGTAGTCGAGCGAGTTGGTGGGCACCGACAGCAGCACCTCGCGCGCCTGGTTGGTGCCGGGCTTGCCGAAGCGACCCTGCTGCGCCCACGGGAAGGTGGTGATCACGCTCGACGGATCGCCGTTGGCGTTCGAGTAGTAGAGGTGGTAGATCGGCAGCGAGCCGTCGAACAGCACGGTGCGCTTGATGAAGCGCATACCGAGTGTCTTGACGTGGAAGTCGACATCCTCCTGTGCGCCTGCGACGGAGAGGGTGACGTGGTGTGAACCTTCGACAAAGGCCATGATTTCTTTCCTTTCGGTGATGAAGCGAACTTCGTTGTTATCCAGAGGTTTTCAGTGGGTGACGAGTGATCAGGACGCGGTGGTGAGCAATGCGGACCCGTAGATCGGAGCCGTGATGTCCTGGACGATCGTGTTCTGGTGACTGTGCAGCATGCTGAAGTCGCGCCAGATCCGTTCCATGCGGGAACCGTTCACGAGGTGGCTGGAACCCGAGGTCTTCATGAGCGTGCCCTCGAGCACCTGCCACGCCGTCGCCTGCGCTGTGTAGGCGCACCGCCCGATTCCAGCGTCGTCGGTCATCGAGAACGTGCCCTCGCCCTTCGCGGCACGCGTCGCGCACTCCGTGAACTGTTCGGCGGCGGCGTCGAGCGTCGCTTCGGCCACCTGGAGTCGCGTTGCCGCGTCCGCGTACCAGAGCTGGTATGTCGGATTCTCCGACCGAAGTGTGATGGGCGGCAACGCAGTCCGCTTGGTCGTGATGACCTCCCGGTACTGATCGAGGGCGCCCAACGCACCACCGACGCCGAGGCTCGCGAGTTCGAGCGTGAAGGTCGACAGTCCCCTTCCGTTGTAGATCGGGTTCTTGTGCAGTGCGTAACCCGGCGTACCTTCGTCGACGGCGATGTCGGTGATCGCCTGACCCAGGAGAACGTGTGAATCGGGAATGAATCCGTCGGTGATCTCCACGGTGTGCGAGCTGGAGCCCTTGAGTCCCAGCGTCTTACCCCAGTCGTCGCGCACGGTCCAGATGTCTCGCGGAGCCATGAACACGCTCAGCGGACCCTGGCTACCGTCCTCGTTGACCGGGAACACGTGGCCGAGGAAGTGGGTGGAGTACGCTCCGCCGGAGGCGTAGGGGAAGACACCGTTGACGATCCAGCCGCCGTCGACCTTTGTCATCCTCCCGCCGGGAGCCGACGTACCGCACGCTGCCGTGTGCGCGCTGGCGAAGAACTCGCGTTGCGCCTCCTCGGGCCACCACGATGCCATCCACAGCACGTGTGCCGAGGCGAGGCAGAAGCCCCATGCGGTGCTCATGTCTGCGCGTGCGATCTCGCGAACCACCTTGAGGTAGGCGGCGATCGGGAACTCGTAGCCGCCGAATGTCCTCGGTCGAAGCATGTTGTAGAGGCCTGCGCGCATGAAGGCCAGGTGGAGGTCCTCGGAATAGAAGGTGCGCGCCTCCGTCTCGGGTGCTTCCGCGCGGATCTGCGGGGCGAGTTCGGCGACGACGGCGAGTGCTTCGGCGACCGTGAGGTCTTTCGGCGGGTCGACGACTGCGACTTCTCTTGGTGGGATGGGCATCTGGGCTCCTCTGCTGATGAGTTCGGTTGGTGAATGTGGGTGCTGGTGGGCGACTGGTTATCGGGTGACTGGGGACTACTGGGCGACGTAACCGCCGTCGCAGGCGAGTTCGGCGCCCGTCACGTATGCGGCGTCGTCGCTGGCCAGGAATGCGATGGCCGCGGCCACCTCGGCTGGTCGACCGACACGCGCCATGGGGATCACCGGTGCGAAGACGGAGTCGTCGGCCCCGCCGAGCATCGCGGTGTCGATGAATCCGGGATGGACGGAGTTGACGCGGACACCGTCGGGCGCCCAGGCGACCGCAGTGCCCTTGCTCATGCTGCGGAGAGCGCCCTTGGCCGCGTGATAGGCGGGTGACACCGTTGCGGTTCCGACGAATCCGAACATGGAGCTGACGTTGACGACGGAGCCGCCGGTCTCCTTGAGTGCGGGGCCGACCGCCTTCATCCCGAGAAAGGCGCCGGTCTGCAGAATGCCGATCACGTGCTCGTAGCTGGCCCGCGTGCTCTCCTCGATCGTGCGGAGGTCGCCGATACCCGCGTTGTTGATGAGTGCGTCGATGCGGCCGTGCTCGGCGAGTGTCTGCTCGACCACTGCGTCCCAGCCGTCCTCGTCGGTGACGTCGAGCGTGGTGAACGACCCGCGTGAGAACGGGACGCGCAGTTCCTTGGTGATCTGTTGTGCGTCGGCGTCATTGACGTCGGTGGCGATCACGACGGCGCCCTCCTCTGCGAGGCGTTGCGCTGTCGCGCGGCCGATCCCGCCGGCCGCCCCGGTCACAATTACGACCTTCCCGTCGAATCGATTCACTGTGCTTCCTCACTGTGCGCTTGCGTATTGAGCCGGACGATTCCGGTGATTCCCTTGCGATTTCGCATGTCATCGAATGCGGTCTCGATGTCGGCCATCTCGTAGACGTCCGTGACGATCGCCGTCGGATTCAGCGCACCTGTGTCGAGTAACTCCGAGAATCTGGGGATCATCGAGATGATGTCGCCCCCGCCGGTCTGGGAACTCAGGATTCGCTTCGACCCGATCGCGAACTCGTACCCGTGCAGGGTGACCGTGGCGCTTGGGCTTTCCATTCCGGTCGGCACGACCGTGCCGCCGCCCCGCGTCATCGCGAATGCCTGCTCCATGGCCGCGGTGCGACCGGCGGCTTCGAGTGCGACGTCGACGCCGCGCCCGTCGGTGAGTGCTTTCACCTGCGCGACGGGATCCGACTCCTCCGGGTCGACGAGGTCGGTGGCCCCGAGTTCGCCTGCGAGAAGGCGCCGGGACTCGATGGGCTCGACGGCGATGATCTGAGCGGCTCCGGCAAGAACCGCAGCCTGAATCATCCAGAGTCCGAGATGGCCGCACCCGAGAACCGCTACCGAATCGCCCGCTTTGACCTGAGCAACATCGAGGACCGCTCCGAGACCTGAGACGATCCCGCAGCCGAGCATCGCCAGATGCTTCGGATCAGTGGCGCTGGAAACGACGACCACGTTGGATTCGCGGTAGATCATCTCCTCCGCCATGGTCGCGACGCCGCCGTCGGCATGGACCGCCCGGCCGTCGGAGTCGGTGCCGATGACGCGGGACATGCCGTCGAAAATCTGCTCGCAGGCGCCGGGGGCGTCGTGCTCGCAGTAGTAGCAGTGGGTGCACTGGGCCGAGCCGACGACGATCACCCGGTCGCCGGTCGCGACTCGGGTGGTGTCCGGTCCGACCGCCACGACCGTGCCAGTGGCACTGTGTCCGGGAATGAGCGGAAACGGCGTGAGCCCGTCGCCGGCGAGGCTGAGGGTATCGGTGATGCACATCGCTGCCGCGTCGAGACGGACATGTACCTCGCCTGCCTCCGGGGCCCGGAGGGTCACGTCGATCACCTCGAGCCTGCCTGCCTCGGGAACGACGACTGCCTTCATCGGAATCCTCCAGAACGGGTGGTAGGCGACTGATCGCCGTGCTGATCGGTGGGGTGACATCGCCCTGATTGCGTGTCACACTCGAAGCTATTCGTGACCGGCATCACTGCCATCACGGATGTGTGCACACCGATGTTGTGGATGCGAACACCCTCACAGTGAGGACGTCAGCGTCCGTGGCGAGAAAGAACTACTGCAGTGACAAAGATTTGCGACGACGCAAGTCGAGAGCGAGAAGCCCACTCGGCCGCATGGTCGGGCGATCACGATCTCAGCGTCGAGGAGTGGGGACCGGCGATCGCCGCGCTCACCACCCGATTCGACGTACGGCCTGATTCGGCCAATGACTTCCACGGCAGACTCCGAGCGCATGTCGCCGACGGAATCGGGTTGTGCGACTTGGTGACCGGCAAGCACGAGGCCTACCACGACCCGGCAGGACGCGACGGTGCAGCTCCCGTCCACATGCTCTCCTTGCAATTGAACGGCCACGCCACGATGGAGGTCGACGGCCAACAGTGCGTGTTCCGCCCAGGCGACATCGGCTTCTACAGCGCCGATCGAGTGGGGCTCGTGGCGAGCAGCGACGACTACCGCAGTCTGTGCCTGACGCTTCCGTCTAACGCCATCAGCATTCCGATCGACTACATCCGGAATGTGCAGGCGCGCACGCTCGGACCCGACCGCGGATTGACCCCTGCGGTGGCGGGACTGCTGATTTCTCTCAACGAGACCCTCCCGAAAGTCGGTCCGGCCCAACGGGCCAGAGCTCTACGCAGCGCGGTCGACCTCGCCGTGACGCTGGTCCTGCAGGAGGTCGGCGAGTCGGTGGTTCCGAAGGATCCGACGCAACGGCTGCGCGAGCAGCTGTTCGCCTACATCGAAGATCACCTCGACGATCCCGAGTTGGACGTGAAGCAACTCGCAGACGCCCACTATGTCTCGGTTCGGCAGGTGCACAACGTGTTTCGGGGGGCGGGTCAGACTGCCGCCGAACGAATCCGGACACGGCGGATCGAGCTGGCGCAGCGCGAACTCGCCGATCCGGCGCAGTTGACGGTGCCCGTCGGGCAGATCGCGATGCGCTGTGGATTCGCGAATCCCTCGCATTTCGGCAACCTGTTCAAGGAGCGGATCGGCGTCACCCCGGCCGCCTACCGCGCCTCTGTTCATCCGAGCCTCGGCTGACCTCTCGCGAACCGTGCGCATCCACGACAGATCGGTGCGCAAACGCAACAGGGCGCGGTGATCGACGCCGGATACGCTCACGAATCACCGACTAGTGGACGGAGCGCAGCGTGGCGTCGAACCCTCATCTTTCTTCTCCGTTGATCGAGTGGGACGCCGAGCCCGCCGATATGACGACCGCAGTACTGGCTGTGCACGGGCGCGGGCAGAGTCCGGACTTCATGAGGGAGCAATCGCGCCGACTCGATATCGACAACGTCCGCTACTTCGCACCAGCGGCCGACGGGAACTCGTGGTATCCGCGACCGTTCCTCGAACCCCTCGATGCCAATCAGCCGAGTCTCGATCACGCCCTCGACACCATCGATGCACGCGTCGACGCGCTTGTCGATTCTGGGGTCGATACCGCGCGGCTCGTCGTCTGGGGCTTCTCACAGGGCGCGTGTCTGCTTGCACACTGGGCGCTGACCCGGCCACGGCCTGTCGGCGGGATCATCCTGTTCACCGGCGGCTACATCGGACCTGAAGATGTTGTGGCGCAGCCTGAGTCGCTCAACGGTGTTCCCGTGGTGGTGCGCAGTATCGAGCACGATCCCTTTGTGCCGCCCGAGCGGGTCACGCAGACTGTCGCCGTGCTCCGCGCGGCTGGAGCTGATGTCGACGCACTGATCGTTCCGGGCGACGAGCACATCATCACCGATGAGGCGATCGACGCTGCACGGAAGCTCTTGCGTCGCGAGGAGACGATGTCGCTCACGTAGTGGCCACAACACAAGGTGCTCCGCGGCCCATGATCTGTTGCCGCGGAGCACCTTTCGTCTCGCTGCTATCGGTTGGTCGTCGCTGCTCCGTGCCGGTGCAACAGGTCGAGATCGGTGACCGAGACATCCCACAGTCCCGCACCACCCGCGTTGCGGTTGGTGTTCTGGATGTTGGCGCCTCCTTCGACCGAGAGGATCTCGCCGGTGACGTACGTGGCATCGTCGCTGAACAGATACGCCACCGAACCGGCGATCTCCTCCGGGCGTCCCGGCCGTCGCAGCGGTGAGGTACCGGCACGGCGGATCATGTCGTCGCGGCCCGCGGGGCCGAAGATCTGCGTCGGGACGATACCGGGTGCGATGCCGTTGACCCGCACTCCGATGGGGCCGCCATAGACGGCCGCGCCGTGCACGAGTCCTATGACGCCGTGCTTGGACGTCGTGTATGCCAGGAGATCGTTGCTGCCGCGCAATCCGGCGATCGACGAGGTGACTATGATCGCGCCGTGCCCACCCGTTTTGTGGAACTCGCGGAACGCGCCACGAACCCCGAGAAACGGGCCGCGGAGGTTCACAGCCATCACCGCATCCCACTCGTCGACGGAGACGTCGACCAGTGGGGCTGTCGATCCCGCGATACCGGCATTGAGGAAGTGGAAGTCCACCGCATCGAATCGATCGAGCGCGGCGGCGAGGTAGCTGTCGACGCCACTCTCCGTGGTCACGTCTGCGCCCACCCCGATCGACTCGGTCGACAGCGCGGATGCGACCTCACGTGCTGCGGCTTCGTCGAGGTCGACGGCGACGATGTGCACACCCTCGTCGGCCAGGCGAATCGCGGCAGCGCGCCCGAGACCACCTGCGGCTCCGGTGACGACCGCCACCCGCCCGTTCAGTCCGGTCATGGTCATGAGTGGGAACCTCCGATGGCATCGGTTGACGAGGCCGACCGACGTGACCGGCGGTCGAGTTCGTCTGCGAGAATGGGAAAGGCGGTCGTCGCGGACTGGAAGCCCAGCGCGCTGGAGATCTCCATCACTTCAAGGATCTCCTCCTTGGTTGCCCCATGGTGAATTGCGTTGCGGATGTGTAGCTTCCAGCCTTTGACGTAGAGATGTGTTGCGGCAGAGTCGAATGCGATGTAGATGAGTTCTTTGACCTTTGGCGAGAGGGATCCCGTGCGCCACGGCAACGCCGAGAACTCGGTGTACGCCTCGAACATCTCGGGATCGAGTTCGAGGATTTCGTCCCAGAACTCATGCCAGTAGCCGCGCTCGGTGGTGAACTGCTCCTGCAGGGACCGCTGGTATGAGGTCAGTTCGGCCGGCGTGTCGCGCAGACCCTCCTCCTCGAGCACCTCGGTGAGCAGGGGCACACCGATATTCATCGCATGGATCCCGAGCGTTGCCGTCAGCTCGATGGTCTCCATGATCTCGTCGGGAGTAGCACCGTGGTCGAGTGCGGCTCTGATGTGTTGACGAACGCCGGGACTGTGCAGATGGGTCGCTGCGGCGTCGACCGCGAGGTAGATCAGTTCCTTGGTCTTGTCGTCGAGATGGTTCTTCTTCCACGGAACCTCGGCGAGGTCGGCGTAGGCGGCGAGGAAGGTCGGCCGCAGGTCGAGAATTGACTGCCAACCGTCGTCCCATGTCCCATGAATATCCCGAATGCGTTGAGCCAGAGCATTCTTCGATGCTTCTGAGTCCACTGTGGAATCATCGGCCACGGGATCGTCGACGTTGTTGTCGATCCAACGTGCGATCTCCGTGTGGTCAGCGCCCGGTTCCAGTTCGGTCTGGGCACGCTCCCACATCGCGACCGCCTGCTCGCCGAGCAGTGCGGGCGCACCCACCTTCGCGGCCAGATCGGTGGCGATCTTCATGTCCTTGAGCATCAGCGCGAGCGCAAAGCCGGAGTCGAAGGTGCCGGGGAGAATGAAGTTCGGGTACTTGTTGTCGGTCGAGCCGCTCCGGCCGCTGGACGTGTTCACCATGTCGATCAGCACCGCTGGGTCGAGCCCGAAGCGCTGTGCAGCAGCGGCTGCCTCCGCAGTGGCCAACAGGTGTGTGGCCGAGAGCAGGTTGTTGATCGCCTTGATGGCGTGCCCGGCTCCGACGTCGCCCCCGAGTCGCGGGGTGCCCAACGATTCCAACACGGGGCGAACCGTCTCGAATGCCTCGGGGGAGCCGCCGACCATGATCGTGAGCTTGCCGTTCTTTGCACCCTTGACCCCACCGGAGACCGGTGCATCGACCAGGGTCACGTCGGCGGCCGACAACGTCTGTGCGAGTTCGCGAGTCGACGCCGGATCGGACGAACTCATGTCGACGACGACAATTCCGGGCGCGAGTGCAGCAGCGTCGAGCAAGTCCCGGACGACGGCTTCGACGACCGTGGAGTTGGGCAGCATGAGGATGACCACCGATGCCGCCCGTGCCGCCTCGACGGCAGTGGCCACGCCGGTACCGCCGTTCGCGGCCAACCGATCCCGAGCCGCGGGATCGAGGTCGAAGCCGGTGACCCGATACCCGGCGCCGATCAGACGCGCAGCCATCGGGGAGCCCATGTTGCCCAGTCCGATGAGCGCGATGTCGGGAAGGGCCGCTGTGCTCATCGGAGTGCTCCCACGCTGGCCTGGTCGGATGAGCTCGTGTCGGCCCCAACCACCTCGGCCGCCGCCACGAAGTCTGCATCGTCGAGCGGGTCGGCCCAGGTGGTGACTCCCAGGGAGATGGCGGTGTGTGTCATGAACGATTCGGCTCCCGCACCATGCCAGTGCTTCTCGCCTGGCGGGCACCAGACCGTGTCGCCGGCCTTGAGCCTGCGGACCTCTGTCTCGGTCCCGATCAGACCCTCGCCTGCCAAGACCTGCAGGATTTGACCGTGCTCGTGGTGATGCCAGAAGGTGCGCGCGCCGGGAGTGAAGTTGACCGAGTTGATGGTGATCCCGTCGGTGGCGGGCATGGTCAGGTAGTTGTACACGTTGCCGGTGAACTTCGAACCGGTCTTGCCTGCCGTGCCCGAGTGGTCGACGGAGTGAATGAGTTTCATGCGTTGTCCTCGATCGTGGTGGGTTGTAGGCGAACGTTCCCGGAGAGATCGCCGATCGCGTCGACGACCGTGTTGCTGATGCGATCGGCGTAGCCGAGTTGGATCGCGAGTCCGAAGGCGGCGACGGGTGCGGACGAGTTGGGACTCGTGACGCCGAGACCTGCGGCCAGATCGCAATATGCGAGAACGTCTTTCATCATCAACGAGTTGGTGAGACCGCCTTCGAGGTAGTCGCCGTGGATGATCTTCGGGAAGCGATTCTGGGTCGCGAAGTTGACGCCGGAACTGCTGTTCAAGACGTCGAGCAGTACGTCGAGGTCGAGCCCGGCCTTGCGTCCGGCGACCATCACCTCGGCTGTCGCCGACAGCGAGATCGCGTTGAGGAAGTTGTTCAACAACTTCACCGTGTGCCCCGCACCGACGTCACCGCAGTGGAAGACCTTGGCGGAAAAGAGATCGAGGATCGGGCGTGCGGATTCGAGAACGTCCGACTGACCGCCGACCATGAGGGTCAGCGCGCCCTTCTCCGCCGCAGCGGCACCGCCGGAGATCCCGGCATCGAGTAGGGCGACGTCGCGCGCGGCGAGTTCGTCTGCGAGCACCTTGGTGGACGCGGGCTCGGAGGTGCTGAGGTCGACGATGATCTGTCCCGGCGAGCAGTGCTCGAGGATTCCGTCGGCGCCCCTGACGACGCTCTCGACGATGCGGCTGTGCGGCAGCGACAGCAACACGACGTCCGCGCTGCTGATGACATCCTTGACCGAGGTGGCCCTGGTGGCGCCGCAGTCGGCCACGTTGGCTGCCACGGTGTCGAAGCCGATCACCTCGACTCCGGCGTCGACGAGGCAGCGTGCCATGCGGCCGCCCATGTTGCCCAGGCCGATGAATCCGACAGGACCGCCACGACTCGACTTCTCTGATGTGACGTCAGACAACGTCTGCTCCTCTCTGTGTGGCTGCGACGCAGCGCGATGGTGTTGGCGTAGGGGCGATGACGACCGCGAAGTCTGCGGTGTCGTGCGCGGGAAAGCGCGTCATGACCTCCGGATCGTGGCCGGGCACCAGGATGGCGTTTCGCTCGTCGACGATGCGCTTCATCGTGTCGAAGCCGGCGTACATCGCCTCGAGGTCGGCGACGACGAGGAACGGCATGTCCCGCTCGATCTCCTCGTAGTAGTGCGTCGCGTCCGAACTGAGCAGGACGGTGCCTGCTTCGGTGTTGACCAGGACGATCGCCTGCCCCGGAGAGTGACCGCCGAGTTCGATCAACTCGATTCCCGGCGCGATGTGGCAACGCCCCTCGAAGAAGGTCATCCGTCCTTGGCGTGCGATCTCGCCGAGCAATTGAAGTTCGCGGGTCTCGGCCGAGTGTCGAAACTGCAAGCGATGCGCCATCTTTCCGGTCCAGAAGTCGAATTCGGTTCTGGGGGTGATGATCGGCGACCGCGGGAACAGGTCCAGGTTGCCGGCGTGATCGTAGTGAGCGTGGGTGAGTATCACGGTGGCGTCATCGGGGTCGACGTCGAGGGCCGTGAGTGCCTCAGCGGGGTGGATGAGATGACCGCGGTTACGTGCCAGGCCACCCTCGACGCTGTATCCGGTGTCGACGACGAACGTGCGTTGGGCGTTTCGCACGATCCAGATGAAATAGTCCATACCGATCGGGCCATCGGGCTCGTCGTAGAGATGATGATTGAGATACACGAGGCTGCGCAGCGTCTGCCTCGACGCGTAGCAACTGCGAGCACCTCGTAGACGTCGTCGTCCATCAGGTTCACCGGATTTCCCTTTGCACGTGTCCTCGGGACCGAGGACTGAGATGTCATACGGTAAGGCAATCTGAGCGCGGTGCCTATGGCGTTGATCGACGACGGATGATCTGTGCGCAAATCTTAAGCCGGACAGCGCGATTTCTAGATCTTCTGACCCGAAGACGTCAATAGGCTGAGCGTTGGATCAGACCGTCCCCGGTTGAATGTATGACAACAATCTCAGGAGGAACCATGAAGTTCGACGACACGCACGACGAGACATATCGCGAGGGCATCGAGATGCGTAAGACGGTGCTCGGGGCGGCGCACGTGCAACGCTCACTCGACAATGTCACCGAATTCTCGCGGCCCATACAGGAATTGGTCACCGAGTACTGCTGGGGTGCGGTGTGGACGCGTCCAGGGCTCGATCGCAAGACGCGGAGTCTGCTGAACCTCGCCATGCTCACAACACTGAATCGCGGACACGAGTTGGCGGTCCACTTTCGCGGTGCTGTCACCAATGGCTGTACCGAGGAAGAGATCCAGGAAGTGCTGATCCAGGCCGCGATCTACGCCGGTGTGCCCGCGGCATTGGAGTCGTTCCGGATCGCTGAGGCCACCCTCTCGGAGATCCGCGTCAACGCCTGACGACTCGGGCAAGACTCGGGCACCTGACGAGTCGTCCGACCCCGGACGCTACCGTGCCGACATGGATACCGCGTCCGGGGTACGTCGCGCAGTGGTGCGCGCGCGAAACGCCGCGGGCGTCTCGCCGGTGGTGCTCTTGAACACCTGACCGAAGTGCGATGCACCCGAGAAGCCCCAATGCGCCGCGATGGTGGCCACGGGCACGTCCACCTTCATCAGGTCGGCGAGTTCTTCGCACGCGCGCGCCACCCGCCGCTCCCGGATCCGCGCCGCGGCGCTCTGACCACTGAGTCGAAAGATGTTGTGCACGTGCCGGACTGAGAGATGATGAGTGGCCGCGAGCTGGTTGACGTCGAGACCGGGATCCGAGAGGTGTTCTTCGATGTGGTGGTACATCTCGCGGAGCAGGACCACGTGCGGGTCGGATTCCGACCAGGCGCCATCGCAATCGTCGAGGATCACCGCAAACCCCAGTTGGGCTGCGCTTCGCATCACCCGGTAGCGCTGGTGCCCGTCGAGCGCCTCGAACCCGACCACGATGGTGTTCATCAGGTGAGCGAGCGCCTCTGCGAGCGACCCCTGGCCTGCACGGATCGCGGTGAGGCCGAATTCCGCGAGGGGTATCTCCACCTCGCTCCACGGAATCGACAGGTCGATGCAGTGGCAATCGGGAGACGCCTCGGTCGTGGTTGTCCTGTCGGTGAAAACCCCCGTGTCACCGGGCCCGAGCGTCGTTTCGCGGGCGCCGGAGTCAACCCTGCTGCGCCCGGAGAGCTGGACTCGCACCACCGTCGACGACGAATCCGGTGAGGAGGTAAAGCACTGTCCAGCAACGTCTTCGGAGAGCATCTCGGTGACCCGGACATTGGTCGCGGGAGCCGTGAACGCTCGCACTGGCGATCGGCCGAGGGTCGGGCCCGGGATTCGGGAGCCAGTGCGTCCCCCCGACAGTGGTGTGCGCTTTTGGCCCATGCCTGCACAACGATCAGCATCTACATTCATCTGTGAATCGCGCAACACAGAACCTCCGGTGTGACTTATGACTCGTCATAATTGTATGACAATCGTACAACACGTTCAGGAGTGGCGCGGTCGAGCGGCGATCGTCCGAATGCGATCGAGACGTCTGAAAGGAATCAGGAGCGATGCACAACTTTCCACGGCCGACGCAGGAGCGGCTCTACGCCCAGCGATCACCGGTCGACGAGACCTGTCCGGAATGCGGCAGTGCAACGGCAGTCGCCGAGTACCGGGTGCTCGGCGAGGGTGGCTGGTGGGACGTCACCAAGTGCCAAGACTGTCTGTACACGGTGACCAAGACCAGGACACCGCGGCTGGGCTCGTTCACACCTGTCGTACCCGCCAGGACAGCCACTGGCGTCGGGCAGCGGGGGGAGTGAGCGCGATGTTCGGAGTTGATGTCGGCGGCACTTTCACCGATGTCGTCGCGGTGCGCGACGGCAAGATCTCGGTGACCAAGGTGCCCAGTAGTCGTTCCAACCCCCCTGCGCCGGTTGTCGAGGGTGCCAAGAGACTCGGCGTGGCCGGTAGCACCGTGTTCAACCACGCCAGCACGATGGGGCTCAACGCGGTCATCGAGCGACGACTGCCCAAGATCGCATACCTGACCACAGACGGTTTCCGAGACGTCCTCGACCGAGGAAACGTGCACCGCCCGCTCGACGCGCAGACCGATCCCGCATGGCGTCGGTCGTTCGGCGATGCCAACCGGCCGCTGGTGCCGAGATACCTGAGGCGCGGCGTCGTCGAGCGTGTGACCGCCGACGGAAGCGTCCTCATCGAACTCGATGAGGACAGCGCGCGCCATCAGCTCGAGGTGCTCGGTAAGTGCGGCGTCGAAGGCATCGCCATCTGCACCATCAACAGCTACATCAACCCGGCGCACGAGATCCGGCTCCGCGAACTCGTGCACGAGGTTCTCGGCGACGACATGGTGGTGTCCATCTCCTCTGAGACATCGCCTCTGGCAAAGGAATACACGCGCGCGTCGACCACGGTCATCGACGTCTTCATGAAGCTCATCTTCACCGACTACTCGGCCCACATCGATCGCGAGCTACGGGAACTCGGTTTCGACGGCGAATTGAACTTCGCCGACTGTGCCGCAACACTTCTGCCGTGGCAGGAGGCGCTCAATCGCCCGTTCCGTATCCTGTTCGCCGGGCCGGCGGCAGGCACCATCTCCAGTGTCCGACTCGGTGCGGCCATCGGCGAGAACAACCTCCTCTGCGCCGATGTCGGCGGGACATCGACCGATGTGTCGTTGATCGTCGACGGAAAGCCGTTCATCGAGAACACCTTTGAGCTCGAGCACGATCTCGTGATCAATGCGCTCTCGACCGAGGTCTACAGCGTCGGCGCAGGCGGCGGCAGTCTGGTCGGGATTGCCCCGTCGGGCGGCATCCAGGTCGGTCCGGGGTCGGCAGGCGCGGAGCCGGGACCGGCCTGCTACGGACGCGGGGGCACTCAGCCTGCGGTGACCGACGCCTGTCTGTTGATGGGCATCCTCGACGGCGAGGCGTTCGCCGCAGGTGAGATGTTCCTCGACAAGGAGGCATCGCGCGCAGCGTTCGAAGCACTCGACACTCCCATCGAGTTCTCCGAACGGGTCGCCTCGGCGTACTGGCTGGCGGTGTCGAACATCGCCGAAGAGGTGCTCAACGTCGCCGTCCGGCACGGAGTCGACATCCGTGACTTCGCGCTCATGTCCTACGGAGCTGCGGGACCGATGCTCCTGCCGGCGGTGCTCGACCTGTTGCCTCTGAAGAACGCAATCATTCCGCCGTACCCGGGACTCTTCTCCGCGCTCGGCCTGCTCTCGACGGATCAGGTCTTCTACGAATCACGTAGCGCATACATGGTGTTGAGTCCGGACAATGCCGACCAGGTCGCAGAGGTCTTCGACGAGATGGAGCGCACCCTGCGTGAACGCGTCGGCGCTGCTGGCGCAGACCTCAGGGTCAGGCGCAGCTTCGACGGACGTCTGCTCGGCCAGAGTTGGGAAACCCCCTTCATCGAGATCACCGGTGACACGATCACGCATGACACGGTGGGCGACATGATCGCGGCATTCCACCGCGCCTACGAGGATCGCAACGGGCATCGCTTCGAGCAGATCCCGGTGGAGGGGGTCACCTATCGGGTGGAGTTGATCGTCCCGTCGGAGAAGGTGGAGTACATCCCCGCCGAGAACCGGGCACCATTCACCGCGTCGCCCGACAGGTTGATCACCCTCGATTACCTCACCGACACCCCGGTCACCGCGGGCGAGTACCAGCGCGCAGAGCTCGCCGTTGGGGCGACCGTCGAGGGGCCCGCGGTGATCCGCGAAGACCTGTCCACCACCATCGTCCTGCCCGAGCAGACGGCCCTCGTCGGGCGGTGCGGCGAGCTCATCATCGAAAGGAAGACGAAATGACACTCGTCGAACAGACGGCCCCCGTGGAGTCGTCGCAGATACGTGATCTCGACGCAGAGATGTTCACTCACCTCTACGGGTGCGATCGGTACACCGCCACCGTTCTGAGCAACCGTTTCGACTACCTCGTCGAACACATGAGTGCTCGCCTGCTGACCGGTGCATTCTCGCCGGTGCTCCGCGACTTCTACGACCTCGCGTGCACCATCAGCGGACCGACAGACCTCGATTACCTTGTGCCTGCGGCAAGCAATGGCATCGTGCTGATGGCGGGCACAGCGTTGGACGGAGTCGCCAACACAGTCGAGGAGTTCGGCCCGGAGAACCTCGCCGAAGGCGACGTGCTCATCTCCAACGACCCCTACCGCACGGGCAACCACAACAACGACCTGACGTTCATCCGGCCGGTCTTCGTCGACGGCAGGATCATCGGCTTCGTCAATCTCAATGCGCACCAACTGGATATGGGTGGTGTGGTGCCGGGCGGCTTCAGTGCCACGAAACGAAACGTCTACGAGAACGGGCTGGTGATCTCGCCGCGCCTTCTGGTGCACAAGGGCGAGAAGGTCCCCGAGACCTGGAATCTGATCTTCGACAACGTCCGGATGGCCGACATCCTCTACCCGGACATGCTGACGATCTGCTCCAGCCTCGAACTCGGCGAGCAACTGTTGCTCGAGTCGGTCGAGCGATATGGACTGGCGGCGGTGCACGGCACCATGCGCTACGTCTGCGACCTCGGTGCTGAATCCATGGCAACCGCGTTGTCGGTGCTCGCCGACGGCGACTGGACGGGAAGCGAGCAGATCGACTGCGACGGAGTCGATGACACCGAGCACTATTCGCTCGAGGTCGCGATCCGCAAGCGGGGCGCGCGCATCGAGGTGGACTTCTCCGGGACGTCACGGCAGGCGCGTAGCTCGGTCAACGCCACCGCGTGGGACACGAAGACATCGGTGGGCATCGCCCTGAAGTATCTCTTCCTCCCGCACGGGCGGTTCAACTCAGGCCTCTACCGCAATGTCGACATCGTGCTTCCGGAGGGCACCATGCTGTCGGCGCTTCCGCCCGACGGTTGTGTCTTCATGTACTGGGAACAGAATCAGATCATCCTGACCGCCATGCTGCGTGCGCTCGCCGATGCGGTGGGCGACGCCGCGATCGGCGGCGATCGTGGCAGTGCCGACCTGCATACCGCGTTCGGTGAACTACCGGACGGAACGCAGTGGGTCTCGGCGCTGCAGTGTGGTGGCGAGGTCGGTCCTTACGGCGCCAACCAGTTCGGCGATGCCGACAGCCAGTGCATGAGCTATCAGGCCAATGGCGTCGCACCTCCCATCGAGGCGATCGAGAAGAACGCGCCTGCCGTTGTGCTGCGTCATGAGATGAAGATCGATTCCGCCGGGCCCGGTCATTTTCGCGGGGGTGCCGCGGTGCTCCGGGATACGGTGTGGAAGCTCGACGCCGGACACTCCCTGACATCGCTGCGGTACAAGAACGCAGCGGGATTCGGCGCACAGGGCGGCAAAGACGGTGCCCGAGGCGGGATCTGGATGTTCGAGCCGCAGTCCGACGGTTCGCTGTCGGCGCCTGACGCCGACGATGCGTCGTACCGTGACGCGACGCCGTGGGCGGGAGTTGTCGATCCCGAGACGCACCTGCCGTCCGATGACGGTGATTTCGTGTACCCGTTCTCCGCTGATCGCAACGTCTCTCGGGCCAATTCGGTAATCCGTTATGTCACCAACGCCGGCGGCGGTTGGGGAGATCCGTTCACCCGTGATCCGGAAAAGGTACTCATCGACGTCCGTGATCAGTACGTGTCGGTGGACGGGGCAGCGCGAGACTACGGCGTTGTAGTGATCGGCGATCCCGAGAACGATCCCGAGGGCCTCGTCGTCGACGAACAGGCGACGAACGAACTGAGAAAGACCCACACGGGGAACACACACACGGAAGGACAGCGACGATGACCGGCAGCTTGTTCGCGCCACCGAGCGCCGTCGACAACCGATCGGTTGTCGACACCCTGATCGCCCGTGCGGCAGACCTACGTCCGCGGCTACGGAAGATGCAGGCACAGCACGAGGACCTCGGCGGCTACAGTGCCGAGATCCACGAAGAGTTCCTCGACGCGGGGTTCTATCGGGCCCTGGTTCCGCGCCGCTACGGTGGCTTCGAGATGGGTCTCGACGACTTCATGCGCCTCGGCATCGAGATCTCGCGTGCAGACCCTGGGGTGGGGTGGAGCTTCATCCTCGGCGCGGGTCACGCCTACCACGTGGCATGCTTCTTCGGCGAGCAGGCGCAGGAGGAACTGTTCGCGGGGACGTTCATCGCTCCCGGTCGAACGGTGCCGTCGGGCAAGGCCGTCAAGGTATCGGGCGGCTATCGACTCAGTGGACGGTGGGACTACTGCTCCGGTTCCGCATGGAGCACTCATGCGATGGTGCTCGCACGGACAGAGGGAGCCGACGGCGAGGCAGGTGAGCAACGGATCTTCATCATCCCCCGGTCCTCCTACACCATCCTCGACGACTGGGGCGGCGACCAGACCATCGGCATGCGCGCCTCGAGTTCGAATTCGATTACCGCCGAAGATGTTCTGGTTCCCGACCACCTCAGTGTCGCCTACGATTTCCGCGATCACGTGCTCGGCACCGATGGCACACCCGGGTACCGGCTGCACAAGAATCCGATGTATCTCGGTCGTACGCTCACCTACTTCAACGCAGAACTGGTGGCGACGCAGGTCGGCGCGGCATGGGCGGCCATCGACCAGTTCGAGGAATTGATGGAGGCGCGCCCGGCCAGCTTCCCGCCACGAACCCCGCGCATCCAGACCCCCGAGTACCACCGGTGGTTCGGAAGTCTGCTGGCACAGATCGATTCGGCCGAGAACCTGCTGATCTCCGCGGTGCGGCAGCACGAGGCCCTCGGTCGGAAATGGGTGGATACGGGCGAGGAGTTCACTCCGGAGCAGGATGCACGTCTACGTGGAATCGTGCAGACCGCGGCTCGGATCGCCAACGATGCCGTGGATCTCGCGTTCTCCACTGCGGGAAGCACGTCGGCCAAAAAGGGCTCGTCGATGGAGAAGTACTACCGTGACGTCGCGATGTACAAGACGCACATCGCCGCACAGTGGGATGTGACGTTCAATTCGTTGTCGCACTTCCACTTCGGAGAACCGCTGGTCTTCTGACGAGCTAGACCGTGAGTCGCCGCAGGCTTCGCACCGCGTTGTCTGCGGCGGCTCGCAGGTGGTCGTCGTAGAGTTCCTCGGCGCGGTCGGCATCGCCGTCTCGTGCTGCGTCGACAACACCGCGGAGTTTGTCGATCGAGATCGAATGGTCGGCGGGCATACCCTGAGCTCGCAGCACGCGTAGTCGGCTCTGCAGATTCCCGACCAGGGATTCGAGAACCGGGCTGCGCGCGCCTGCCACGATCACGGCGTGATAGTCGTCCACGGCGTCGAGAATGCGTAGTGGCTCGCCGGATTCCGTCGCTTCGGCGAACGCCTCCGCGGCCGCGGCCAGCGCGATGATCTGCGACTTTGCGGCACGCTCGACGAACCGTCGGACCAGAAGTCCCTCGAGACGACGACGCGCCTCGTACAGTTCCTGTGCTTCCTCCACCGAAGGGGAACTGACGATGGCGCCCTTCTGCGGCACGACGGTGATCAGCCCCTCGGAGGTCAACTCGCGCAGTGCTTCACGCACCGTCGTACGGGAGACGCCGAGTTGTTCGATGAGTTCTCGTTCGATAAGACGTTGCCCGGGAGCGAGTGTGAAGTCGAGAATGGCCGCTCGCAGCGCGTCGATGACCTGTTCGCGCAGCGGAGCGGCCACCCGGCCAACGGGGCCGGGCGTCCAACTCTCGGCAAGCGTCCTGCTCGGCGACACTTCTCTACTCGCAGCCACTCGCTCTCCCTACCCGCTTCACCCACCTGTACGACAAGTCTACGAAACCGCAGTGGGTACTGACCGCCACTACTTCCGTGCAGGTTCTCGGCAACGTTGATTGTCATATCGTCCGATACCCGAGGAAAGGTTCCGCATGCGTGCACATGCAGCAGTGATGGTCGCAGAGGATGCGCCGCTGGAGTACATGGAAATCGACTTCCGATCACCGGCCCCGACCGACGTCGTCGTGCGTGTCGAAGCGACACCGTTCTGCATCACCGACTGGCTCGGCGTGCACGGATCGCTGGGCATCGCCGCTCGCGGAATCCTGCCGACGGTCCTCGGTCACGCTGCGGTGGGTGAGGTGATCGACGTGGGCACCGACGTCACCAGGGTCCGCGCCGGTGATCGTGTGCTCGTTCCCGCCACGCCCGAATGCGGTCGCTGTCAGTGGTGTGCGCGCGGGCGAATGGATCAGTGCGTCGAGCTGTTCGCGCCACCGGCGGTGATCGGCTCGACGACCGACGGTGTACCCGTCACCGCATATGGAAACGTCGGCAGTTACGCGGACGTGGTCGTCGTGCGTGAGATCGGGGTGTTCGCGGTGCGCAGCGGTCTCCCGGCCGAATGGCTCTCGATGATCGGTTGCGGGATCTGTTCCGGCGTCGGAGCGGTGCTCAACGTGGCGCAGGTGCGCCCCGGCAGTTCAGTGGCGATCATCGGCTGTGGCCAGGTGGGGCTGTGGATGGTGCAGGGCGCGCGCCTGGCCGGGGCAGACCGCATCATCGCAGCCGATCCGGATGAGTCGCGTCGCAGCAGCGCACTCCGGCTGGGCGCGACGGACGTCATCGACTCCGGCGCGGTCGACGTCGTCGGGTGCATCAAGGATCTGACCGCGGGCATCGGAGTCGACTACGGCTTCGACGCCGGCGGGACCTCCGACGCTGTCGTCGACGCATTCAGGGCGACGTCCCTGGCGGGGGTGGTGGTGCTCACCTCCCTCGAAAGCATCTCCGCGACAGTGACTCTCCCGCTGTTCGACCTCGCACTGCGTGGTCGGGACGTGCGCAGCGCGCAGTCCGGACGTACCTCGTTCACCCGCGACATTCCCTTGTACACACGTTGGCTGGAGACCGGGCAGCTCGATGCGGCCGCGATGCTGGGTAATCGTTACCGGCTCGGCGACGTGAACGGGGCGCTCGATGCCGCTGGGCGGCGCACGGAGTTGACGCCCATGATCGTGAACTGACCTCTTCGCCGCAGCATCCTGCTTCACGTTATCGACACGGATGTGCACATTTCTCCGATGTGGGTGACGTGCATCACGCCATACCGTGAAAGCAATCCACAAGACATCTGGGGAATCGGAAGACGTAAGGGTCTCGGTTTCCGAGCACGGAGGAGCAGCGATGACAACCACGAATCCGATAAGCGCCGACGCGGCACCCCGGGTCGACGCCGACAGCTACCGGGCCATCTTCCGCGACCACCCCGCGGGGGTCGCGGTCATCACCGCAGACGCAGGGAATGGGCCCGCGGGGCTGACCGCGACATCGGTGTCGTCGGTGTCCGCCACCCCGCCCATGATCGTCTTCTCCCTGTCGAACGCCTCGTCCGCGGCGCCGACGATCGCCGCAGCGGAGACCGTCGTGGTGCACATGATGACGGCCGACCAGATGCACCATGCACTCACCTTCGCCACGAGTGGAATCGACCGGTTCGCCGACCGCTCCACCTGGACGCGACTGCCCAGCGGAGAACCGCTGCTGCAACCGGCCGCACGATGGATGCGCGGCAAGGTCATCGATCGCGTCATCGCGGGCACTGCGACGGTCTTGACCGTCGAAGTGCTCGAAACCCACATCGACAACGATGCCGATCCGTCGGTGCCGCTCGTCTACCACGACCGCACATGGCACACACTCGGCGAGCATTCGCGCGTGAGCTGATCAACCACACTCGTGCCAGAAGGAGACGATCATGACCACTCTCACCAGCAACGACGGCTTTGTCGAGCACTACGACGCCACCAAGCTCCGGAAATCCTTCGTGCGCTCCACGTCGTGCATCAATCGCATCCACCATGCGCGCGAAGAGCTGCTGTCGGGCAAGCCGGTACTGCTCGTCGACGACGACGGTGATGAGGCCGCGGGCCACCTGGTGATCTGCGCAGAGCAGGCGCGGGTCGGTGCGGTGTCGTTCCTGGTGCGTCACAGCTCCGGGTACCTCTGCGTCGCAATGGAATCCGAACGGTGTCGCAAGCTCGGACTGCCGCCGGCGTGGGAGTCGGACGCACCGGATCGCAGTCGATTCGACTATCGGATAGCAGTGGATGCAGCGACCGGCATCGGCACCGGGATCTCGGCGACCGATCGTGCTCGGACCGCGCACGTACTCGCCGATGAGGCGACGGTTCCGGCTGATCTGACACGTCCGGGTCACGTCATCCCCGTCGCCGCAGCGCCGACAGGCGTGCTCACCGCGGATGCGTCAGTGCCCGAGTTCGTTGTCGAACTCGTGCGCGCCACCGGCAAGAATCCGGTGGCGATGTACGGCGCGATGGTCGGTGAGGGCATCACCTCGCTGCCGAGCCGGCGCGAGCTGTTGGACTTCGCGGCGGAACATTCACTGGTTGTCCTGACACACAACGACATTCGCATGGCGTCGGCTCATCGGGATGGACGTTCACCCGAAGCTGCGGTTCTCGTCGAGGCAAACGACACCGTCAGCATCTATCAGCTCGACTGTGTCGGTCTCCCGACGCCGTGCCACGTTGTCGCGCCGGCGCAGTTGCGCCAAGAGTCCGAAGTCGTCGTAGAGGTCCGCCAGGTAGAGGGCGTCGCGGGGCTGCTCACCGGCCTGTCGACAGCTTTCGCTACCGCGTCGTCGACCGATACGGTGACCGTCTACGTGCCGTCGACGTCGCGACTGACGCAGATCCTCGCGCCGACCCTCGTGACCCGGGCACTCGACGCAGTGGGTTGCACCGCATCGGCGCGACGCGACAACCCCTCGTCGCGCCGGGCACACCTGCCGGCCCGAGAACCGGTCGCCGCGACGAACTGAACGTCGTCCCTGCATACGAGTCACCTGATCACAGTTAGGGTTTCATGGAATTCACACATACGACGCTCGGCCAGCGGGTGCGTTTCGCAACGGGGTGCGCCGCCGAGCATCTGCGATCGGAACTCTCCGAGCAGGGAATCTCGCGGCCGATGGTGATCGTGTCCGACCGCGACCGTCCCCTGGCGGACGCGGGAACCGCCGACACGAAGCCCTCGGTGTGGTGGAGCGACATCGCCCAGCATGTTCCGGTAGAACTCGTGGAGCGAGCCACCACCGCTGCGCGGGATAATGGTGCGGATGGAGTGGTCTGCATCGGTGGCGGATCGATCACCGGACTGGCCAAAGCTGTTGCATTACATACCGGACTGGCCATCATCTCGGTGCCGACCACCTACGCGGGGTCGGAAGCCACCAACGTGTGGGGGATGACCGAGAACGGCGTGAAGACGACCGGTGTCGACGACCGTGTGCTCCCCGCCGCGGTGATCTACGACGCGGAGCTGGTACGCGGGCTGCCGACTGAACTCGCCATGGCGTCCGGGCTCAACGCTCTGGCACATTGCGTGGATTCGCTGTGGGCGCCCCGAGCGGATCCCATCAACCGGGCACTGTCGCTCGAGGCCGCGAACGCGCTCTCGTCGGCGCTGCGCGGAATCGCGGCGAACAGCGGCGACACGGAAAGCCTTGAAGAGGCGCTGTACGGCTCCTATCTCGCGGGGGTCGCGTTCGCCAGCGCCGGGTCAGGACTGCACCACAAGATCTGCCATGTACTCGGCGGTGCCTTCGATCTCCCGCACGCGCAGACGCACGCGGTGGTTCTCCCGCACGTCCTGGCGTTCAACGCTCCGGCGGTGCCAGAACTCGCGGCACGGCTCGCGACTGCGCTGGGTGCCTCGGCATCCGAGCACGGTGAGGTGACGGCGGTCGCGGCACTGAACGAGCTCTATTCCGCCGTCGGCGCCCCGAATCGTCTGTCGGACATCGGCTTTCCCGACGATGGTGCAGAGCTGGTGGTCGATCGCATCCTCGAGGTGGCCCCGCCGTCGAACCCGATGCCGGTGACCCGAGGCGCACTGCTGTCGCTGCTCGCTGCTGCTCGGGTGGGAGCGCCAGCCATCGGCGACGAGGTAGGAACTCGTAGTGAAGGGGGTGCGCGATGAAGGCGGCCGTTCTGCAGACGCTGGCCTCCCCCTTCGTCGTGGAGGACCTCGACTACCTGGCGCCGGAGCCTGACCGGGTGTTGGTACGCACCCACGCCACCCCCTTCTGTTCGACAGATTGCACGAACTGGGCGGGCAAGTTCGGCAAGGTGCCGCCGGTCATCCTCGGTCACGCATCCATCGGAGAAGTGGTGGAGGTGGGCAGCGACGTCGGACATGTAACCGTCGGGCAGCGCGTCGTCGTGCCTGGGACACCGGAATGCGGGCGCTGCTACTACTGCTCGATCGGACGCCCCGACCAGTGTTCAGAGCTGTTCGACCGTACCGACGGCTATCCGGTCGTCGCGATATCCGGTGCGGGGCAGAAGGTCCGGGCGTCGGGAAACGTCGGTGGGTACGCCGAGCTGATGAGTGTGTCCGCCAACCAGGTGTTCGCCGTCGAGTCAGATCTCGGGTCCGACGTGCTCTCCCTGATGGGCTGCGGGATCATGACCGGCGTGGGCTCGGTGGTCAATGTCGCGCGGGTCCAGCCCGGCGAGAGCGTCGCGGTCATCGGCTGCGGGCATCTGGGACTGTGGGTCGTACAGGCGGCGAGACTCGCAGGGGCTGCGCAGATCTTCGCGATCGACCCTGTTGCCGAACGCACGGCGATGGCATTGAAGCTGGGAGCCACGCATGCGATCGATCCGGCCACGGAGGATGCGATCGAGCTGGTGCGTGATGCCACTGACGGCAGGGGAAGTGACCACGCCATCGAGGCTGCAGGGCCCGCGGGGTCCCAGGAACTCGCGGTCGCCGTGACCAGGAGAGCGGGCACGGTCGTACTCAACGGGGTCAAACAGCTCGGTACGACGGTGACCTACCCCCAGGTGTCCATCGCGGTGCAGGGGCGCGCGATCCTCTCGTCGCAGAACGGCAATGTGCGGATGCGACGCGACCTAGCGCGCTATGTGTCCTTGCTCGAAGGAGGTCTGCTCGACCCGGAGCCCATCATCACCTCGCGGTATCGGCTCGACGGCATCAACGACGCCTTGCGGGCATCGGCCGAGCTGCGAGACCTCAGTGGCCTGATCGTCTTCGACCACTGAGGTCTCGCGACCGCATCGGCACTTTCACGCCAGTGCGACCGCCCGGTGAGCGGAGACCGTGAACGCCTCATCGGCGAACGGGTTCTGTCCGTTCGTTGCGAGCGCGGCGAGACATTCACCCCACACCGGTGCGAACTTGAAACCGTTGCCGCTGAACGCGGTCGCGACGATCACGCCGTCGGACGCCGTGTCGATGATCGGCATCTTGGTCGGCGTCCACGAGTCCGAATGCAGTGACCATCGGACGACGTCGGGTATCAGATCGGGGATCATGCGCTGAGCCTGCTCCCCGATCCAACGGAGCTGTCCGCGGTCCAGTGCTGTCGGCCGGTCGGCCCAGTCGTCGAAGGCGTCGAGATCGATGTGCGGGCAGATCTTGATGCTGTACCCGTCGAGTGTCGGCACGCCGAACGCGTGCACGTCGTCGATGTCGCGCATGAATCCGGGAAACCTGTCGGCGGTGAACCTCTCGACGTGACGCGGCATCAGCCACGTCAGTGCGAACGTCTTGGTCTGCACCACATCGGAGAGATCAGGCAGTAGGCGTGCCGTCCACGGGCCTGCGGTCACCACGACGCGGTCGGCGGTGAACGGCCCTCGGCTCGTATGGACGACCACGCCGTTGCCGGAATCGACGACGTCAAGCACCTCTGTCTCGTAGATCGCCGACGCCCCGTGCGCGAGAGCCTGATCCGTTGCCGCTGCCACAGCCATCTCCGGGCGCATGGCACCACCGAGGAGGTCGAGCACGCCGATGTCGTCGTCCTCGATGTGGAACTGGGGATAGCGCTTACGCAGTTGCGCGGCGTCGAGGATTTCATGGGGAAGATCGAAGTGCTCGATCGACGCCAGCGTCGGCTTCAGGTCGGGATGGTCCGCGGGCGCGAGGCTCAACGCCCCAGCTTCGAGGAGGACATCGGTGCCGTATGCTGCGCCGAGTTCTTTCCACAGCTCGCGCGAGCGGAGGAGTGCGGGCGTGAAGAGCTCGCCTTCCTTGGCCGCGACGCGGAACAGACGTGATTCTCCGGCATACGCTCCCTCGGTGTGCACGTGTCCGAACTGCTCGATACCGAGCACATCGACACCCTGTTTTGCCAACTGCCACAGCGTCATCGAGCCGATCGAGCCGAGACCGACGACGATCACCTCACGGTGCCGAGCGTTCTCACTCATGACAGCGCCGGGCTTTCCCACAGGTTGAGCGGAGTACCGATACCGCGTTCGACGGCGTTGCGGTAGATCACGGTTCCCCACGCGACGTCCTCGACGGGCATGCCGCCAACCGACAGGATCACGATCTCGTCGTCGTTGCGTCGTCCCTCGACGGCGCCCGCTGCAACCGCGCCGAGATCGACGAGTTCTGAACGCGGCATCGAGCCGTCGTGGATCATGTCCATGAACTTGCAGCCGATGATGGGAATCGAGTTGTGCGAAGGGTATTCGGTCTCGTCGAACCAGGCGTCGTAGAGGCCGATGTTGTCGACGACCTTACGAACGTCGGATGCCTTGAGGCCCTCGTCGATCTCGCAGCTGGCGGGCATGCTCAAGAACGCCCCCGGTTTCAGCCAGTCGCGGCGGACGAGGGGATAAGTCGACGGATCGCCGATCTCGCCCGAGGTGCAGTAGGTGACGATGTCGCTGTCGCGCACGGCATCCTCGACGTCGTCGACCTCGATGACGGTCAATTGCGGGTACTCCCGCGCGACCCAACCGGCGAAGTTGTCGAGGCTGCCGCGGCTGCGGCCCTTCACCTTGACGGTGTCGATCTTGGGGCAGGTCGCCATGAATGCGGCCAGCGAGGTCCGGGCCATGACGCCGGGGCCGACGATGCCGACGACCTGTGCGTCCTCGCGTGCCAGGAATCGCGCGCCGACGCCCGGGACAGCTCCGGTTCGATACGCCGACAACAGGTTTGCCGACATCAATGCCAGCGGAGCACCTGTATCTGTGTCGTTGAGCATGAACATCAGAATGGACCTTGGAAGGCCCTTCTCGCGGTTGGCGATGTTGGAGCCGTACCACTTCATACCGCTCGTGCCGAAGCTGCCACCGAGGTAGGCGGGCATCGCCATGAAACGACGATCCGCCGTGTTCTTGGGCATGGTCTCGAACGGGGACTCGTCCGGGAAGGTGACCATTGCGCCGTGGGAGTCGCTGTTGGTGCCCGCCATGCGGTAGTCGCCGGAATGCAGCAGCACGAAGGTTTCCTGCATGGCGTCGACGCACGCCGCCATGTCGGTGACGCCTGCGGCGATCATGTCGGGTTCGGAGAGATAGCGAAAGTCGATGGAGGTCATGGATTTTCCTGTTCTGTTCTGAGAGAAGGAGTCAGACTGCGATGGCCGAGGTCAGGGATTCGTACGCAGCGACGTTGCGGCGTCGCATGATCAGTGCCTGGACCACGCCGAGCGCGACTGCCGCGACAACGAGTGCGATGAAGAAGTCGGCAAGCGACTGCGAACCGCCGATCAGCGTCGGGAAGTTCCAGATCACCGCCACGAGGATGGTGATGAGTCCGATGAACCCGAGCGTCGGTGCGATCACCGCTCGCCAGAGGCCGGCCTGAATGTTGTTGCGGCGGAAGTACACCAGCACCGCTAGGCAGGTCAGCGCCATCAGCACGACGATTCCCAGGGTTGCGACGCCGGAGAACCAGGCGAAGACCTCGAGTTCGGGATCGAGTCCCAGGGCAGCGAAGACGACGATGAGCAGTGCTGCGGTGATGGTCTGCACGAACGAACTGACATGGGGTGACAGGTGATTCGGGTGCACCGTGCCCAGCTTCGACGGCATCGCCGTCGCCGAGGCCATCGAGTGCTGGTAGCGCGAGATCACGTTGTGGAAGCTGAGGATGCACGCAAAGAGGCTCGTGATCAGTAGCACGTTGACCGTCGTCGATGCCCAGGTGCCCAGGTAGGTCTGTGCCGTCGCC
The DNA here is from genome assembly GCF_002500165.1 of Gordonia sp. UBA7860. Taxonomy (NCBI): domain Bacteria; kingdom Bacillati; phylum Actinomycetota; class Actinomycetes; order Mycobacteriales; family Gordoniaceae; genus Gordonia; species Gordonia sp. UBA7860. The sequence goes on from NZ_DLSO01000030.1 coordinate 38,521, forward strand.
ATGATCATGCCCGACGGGTCCTTCGCGGCAGCGGCGACCACGTTGTCCGGTCCCCACGCCATGACGAGTGCCCAGGACGAGAAGGCGTAGAAGACTCCAATGAGCAGGACGGCGACGTAGGTGGCGCGCGGGATGGTGCGGTCGGGGTCACGAGCCTCGTTGCGGAAGATCGCGGTTGCCTCGAAGCCGATGAATCCGGCGACGGCGAACATCAGGCCGATTCCCGGTGCGCCCGACATCACCTCGGACGGCTTGAACGAGGCCATCGAGAGTCCCTGGTTGCCGCCCTTGGCCATGATGGCGATGTCGAGGATCAGCACGATCCCGATCTCAGCGATGAGCAGCAGACCGAGAACCTTGGAACTCAACTCGATGTGCCGGTAGCCGAGGATGCCGGTGAACGCTGCGATCACCAGCGCCCACACCCACCAGGCGATCGACGGTCCGCCGAGGTCGGAGACGCCGGAGGAGATCAGCACACCGATCAGGCCGTACACCGCTGCCTGGATCATCGTGTAGGTCAGCAGCGCCAGATGCGCGGTGCCGAGTCCAAGAGGCCTGCCGAGACCGTAACCGACGTAGGTGAAGAAGGCGCCCGGCCGGGGGATGTAGCGGGCCATCGTGCTCAGTCCCACCGAGAAGAGCAGCAGGACGACGGCGGCGATGACGAACATCGACGGCACGCCCGCGCCGTTGCCGAGCAGGAATGCGACGGGCACACCACCGCCGACGACGGTGAGCGGAGCGGCCGCGGCGACCACCATGAAGACGATGGCTCCGACGCCGAGCGACCCCTGCAGGGATCGAGACGACGAGCCGGATTGGCCGGCGGTGGCAGCGCCGGTATCGATAGATGTCATGTGATTCTCTTCTGCGATCAGACGGACGACATCATGCAAGGAATCGTGCAGGGAGATGTCGTGAGGACTGGGCGTCGATGCCCGTGGATATATGTTCTGACCGCCCCGTCGCGGCGCCGTTGCCCGCCGGTAACACGTCTGGACACCCTTGTGGGACGACGCTCGACGCCGAGACCCGTTGCGTGTCACGCCCACAACACCATCGAGTAACACGGCCGAAACACGCTGTGGTTAGCGTCCGCGCTATGCCGGGACCAGCAAGAGAGCGCGTTCGCGAGCGACTTCGGCTGGGCGCTCGCACTCAGTTGGTCGGGCTTGATCGTCGAAGTCTTGGATTCACCGATGTGGTCGCGCAGTCGGTGGCCGTCATGGCGCCATGCGCTGCAGCCGCAACGATACCCATGCTGCTCGGCCAGGCGAACGCGCCGTTGGTGTGGTGCGTCGTCACGGCAACCGTGCTCTGTGCGTTGGTCGCATCGACGCTCGGTGTCTTCGCTTCGCGCGTGGTTGCTCCGGGCGCCCTCTACACCTATGCGGCCAAGGGGCTCGGCCCCGGGGCAGGCGCTGCCACTGCGGCCGCGATGACACTCGGCTACGGGTCGCTGGCGATGTTCACGCTCTCGCAGACCGCAGCCTATGGGCTACGGATTTTCGGCCTCGGTGCACCGTCGACGCTGACGACGTGTCTTGCCGTTGCGGGGATCGCGGTGGTCATGGGGGTTGTCCTGATCCGAGGCGTACGAGTCTCGGCGCGAGTCGGGCTGATCATCGAGGCCGTTGCGGTCGCCGGATTGTTGACCCTTGTCGGAGTGCTGGTCACACGCAACTGGGACCACATGTCGGTGCGCGCTGCGGTCGCGGTGCCGACCGGATGGTCGCACTATCTTGCGGGCGTAGCCGTCGCGACATGCGGGATCATCGGATTCGAAAGCGCCGCAACACTGTCGGTCGAAGCGAAACGTCCGCTGCGAACCATTCCGCGGGCGATCAACGTCTCGCTGGCCCTCGGCGCTGTCGTCGTTCTCATCGCGACACTGGCACAGGCGGGCGGAGCGAACGTGCTCGACGGCATCTCGGCACTCGGCGAGGGAAACGTCGATGTGCTCACCGAGAGTATCGGAGCGTCGTGGGTGGCCCCGCTCGTGAATCTTGGTGTGTGCGCATCGTTTCTGGCGTGTGCGCTTGCGAGTACGACGGCGCTGACCCGAACTCTGCTGTCGCTGGCCCGAGAGGGCGTCCTTCCCGGCCGACTCGGCTACACGCATCCGCGATTCAAAACGCCGGTCGTCGGCCTGGTTGTGAGTCTGCTCGTGATGGTCGCAGTCATTGTCGTATCGCTGGCGGCGGGTGCGTCGGAGAGTTCCATGCGCGGCTCGATGGCGGCAGCGCCGGCCATCGGATTCATGGTCGCCTACGTCCTGGTCTGTGTTGCGGCGCCTGCCTTTCTGCGCAAGACCGGTGAATTGCAACGACGGGCGGCGGTGACAGCCTGGCTTGCCGCGGTCGGATTCGGCGGCATCCTGGTGGTGTTCGTCGCGACGAACATCGGCGGCATCTGGGCACCTGGAATCATCGGCGCGTTGGTCTGGCTGGCGCTGGCGGCAGTCGGCTATGCGGCGCTGCGTCGCGTTCGGCCACTGGTCACAGCGCACATAGGAATACACGAAACACCTATGCGCTCGGAGGTGTTCAGCGGACACCTCGAGTCCGACGACGCAGTCAGTGGCGGACCGTCGCGATGAGTCCTGCCTTCGGGGGCGACTCGTCGTCGAAATCGGTGATCAACGCACTGCAGATCCTTGAAGAGGTCGCGACGATGGGACCGGGTGTGACCGCCGTCGAGTTGTCCAGGCATCTCGGATTGTCGAAGTCGGCGACGTACCGCCTCGTGAATCTTCTTGCGCAGGAGGAGTATTTGGTCCGTACGCCCGATCTGGGCGGCTTCGCGCTCGGCGCCAGAATCGATCGCATGCTCGGCGCCGCGGCCGGCCCACCGGTCTCCGACCAGCTCCGTACCGCTCTCGACGAGGTGCGCGCGGGTCTACGGTTCGGTGTGCACTTGTTCGGGTGCCACCGCGCGGGGACGTCGCGGGCCCGGCTGAGCCTGATGGACATCGATCCGGATTACCCGCTCAGTGATCCCGGCCGGCTTCTCCATGATCTGACCGCGTCCGCGGCGGGCCGGCTGATGACCGCCGTCGGATCCGGGCATCCCGCCGCGGCACCGACGCATGCGAGCCAAATCGGTTCGTGCATACCCAATTTCGGCTGCGTCTCGGTACCGGTGTGGGGAGCAGATTCGACGCTGGTCGCCGCGCTCACCATCGCCGCGCCCGCCAAGCACATCGAGAACCCGGAGACACTGGTCCGATTACTGGCCGACCCTGCACGACGGGTCGCCGAGATCATGGACTCCGGCGAGGAGTGAGCTGAAGACGGGGAGTAGCTCATATCGCTGAGATCAAGACATGGTCGTGCCGCTACGTCGCCACCGGCCATCCCGGCAGATGCCCCGTCAGTGCCCAGGCAGCCTGTCGGGCCGCCCCGAGTGCGACCCATTCACTTTCGGCGGGAAGAATGACGGCGCCTTCGAAGACTGATGGTGCGATGGCACGTATCGCCGGCGATTTCGCTCCACCTCCGATGAGAATGACCCTCTCGACATCGACGCACTGCGCCTCGATCTGCTCCCGGCACCACACCAGCGAACCGAGTAGTCCTTCGACGGCAGCACGTGCGACCGATGGCGCTGTGAAGTTCTCGGTCGTGATCCCCGTCAGCGATCCAGTCGCATCGGGCAGGTTCGGCGAGCGCTCTCCGGCGAAGTAGGGCACGAGACGCAGTCCGTGTGCGCCTGCAGGGGCCGAGACCGCCAGTCGTGCAAACTCTTCGAGGTCGACGCCAAGCATTCTCGCGGTTGCGGCGAGAACCGGTGCACCGTTCAACGTGCACACCAGTGGCAGATGGCGGCCGGTGCCATCGGCGAAGCCCGCGACAATGCCGGATGGATCGCACGGCGCGACATCGGTGACAGCGCTAATGACTCCGGAGGTACCCAGCGAGACAATCGCGTCGCCCGGACCGGCCTGTAGTCCGAGTGCAGCGGCGGCGTTGTCGCCGAGCCCCGCGCCGAGTAGCGCGCCGCCGGGGATTCGCGCGGCAGCCTGTTCGGCTTCGATCACCCTGGGCAACAACGGACTTCGCCCGTGGAGTGCAAGTTCAAGGAGGTCGGGGCGATATTCGTCTCGGGCAGCGCTGAAGTATCCTGTTCCCGAAGCATCGCTGCGGTCGGTAGTCAGTGTGGCGATGTCGGTCGACCCGGACAGGCGCCACGTCAGCCAATCGTGGGGAAGACATACAGCGGCAGTCGTGTTGGCGTTCTGAGGTTCGTTGTCGGCGAGCCAACGCAGTTTTGCCGCAGTGATCGAGGCAACCGGGACGACGCCGACTGTCTCCGCCCATTTCTCGGGTCCGCCGAGCTCGTCGATCAGATCGGCGGCGCTCGTCGCCGATCGGGTGTCGTTCCACAACAAAGCATCTCGAATCACCCTGCCCGACTCGTCCAGGCAGATCATGCCGTGTTGCTGTCCGGCAACGGACACGGCCGCGACGTTGTCTAGCCCGCCTGCGGCGGAGATGGCCGCGCATAACGCAGTCCACCAGTGCTCGGGATCTACTTCGGTACCCGGCGGGTGTGGCGCGCTCGCCGAGCGAACGACGGCGCCGGTCTCGGCATCACAGATCACGATCTTGCAGGATTGCGTCGACGAGTCGACCCCCGCCACGAGTGTCATGAGAGCAACTCCTTCAGGGTCTCGCGGGAACCCTTGGACCGCAGAGTTTCCAGCGCCCACAGGTAGGGCTTGGTGAAGCCGTCATGGTCGGCGAGTTCGCCGAAGAGCCCTCTTTCCGATACGAAGGCGAGCGGTTCGGTCCGCGACTTTTGTGCCAGTGGCACGAGTTCGTCGGCCTTCGGGTCGACGACGTCGATCGCGTCGCCGTTCTCGTCGATGCCCTCGGCGTATCGCGTCCAACTCGCCACGACGGCAGCGGCAAGATCGACGTTGCCACCCGCCTGGAGCCGCTCGCGAATCACGGGCACGAGCCATTTGGGAATGCGGTCGGAGGAATCCTGGCACAGGCGTGCGATCGTGTCGGCAATGGCGGGATTGGCGAAGCGCTCGAGAAGTGTGTCGATATATGCGTTGACGTCGACACCGGGCAATGGTGCAAGTGTCGGTTCTGCTTCGTCGAACATGTAGCGGCGCAGCAGTTCACGGATGTCGGAATCGCTTGCAGCGTCGTGAACATAGCGGTAGCCGAGTAGGTAACCGAAATAGCACAACGCTTGGTGGCTCGCGTTGAGCAGACGCAGCTTCATGAGTTCGTACGGCGTGACGTCATCGACGATCTGCACTCCGACATTCTCGAGCGCAGGCCGTCCGTCGCTGAACGAGTCCTCGAGGACCCACTGGGTGAATGGCTCGGCAACGACAGGCCAGTTGTCGACGATGCCGGTGCGTGCCTCGACCTCCGCCGCCAATTCAGGCGGGGTGACCGGCGTTATCCTGTCGACCATCGAATTGGGAAACGACGTGTGGGTGTCGATCCACTGAGCGAGCTCAGGATCACGCAGATGCGCGTAGGCAAGGAACGTCGAGCGCGCTACGTGGCCGTTGCCCTGTATGTTGTCGCACGACATCACTGTGAACGACGGAATGCCGCGTGCACGCCGACGTGCAAGGGCTTCTGTCACCAATCCGAAAACCGTTGCCAGAGGCTGATTTCCACTCAGATCTGCGACGATGGCTGGATTCTCGGCGTCGAATTCACCTGTCGCAGGGGAGAAATTGTAGCCGCCCTCGGTGACCGTGAGCGACACGATGCGGGTGCCGGGGTCAGCGAGCTTTTCGAGGACAGTCTCGGGATTGTCTGGAGCATAGAGATACTCGACGATCGATCCGATGACCGAGGTCTCGACAGCGCCATCAGGACTCTTGAGGGTCAATGTGTAGAGCCCGTCCTGGGGCACGAGGGCGTCCCGCATGGCCTGATCGGCATGCCGGACACCGACGCCGCAGATACCCCACGATCGTGACTCGGGTTCGGCGAGAAGGCGATCGACATACATTGCCTGGTGTGCGCGGTGAAATCCGCCGACACCGAAGTGGACGATTCCGGCGGTGATGTGTGCGCGGTCGTAACCGGGAGTCGGAATGCCGGTGATTGTTGGGAGAGCGTCGTTGCTGAGCCGGATACTCACGAGTGCGCCTTTCGGGTGTCGGGTCGGGGTTCGGTGTAGCGCGAGAGTGCCGGGTACACAACAGCTTTGATGTGTCCTGTGATGTGATCGGCGTTGAGCGCCGCGGGCAGCTCGTCGAGTCCGAAACGGGCGGTGACCATGGAGTCGAGGTCGACGGCGCCGGTGGTGGCGAGTCGGGTCGCCGTTGGCCAGGTGTTCGCATAGCGGAAGACGCCCGTCAGGACGATCTCGCGGTTCTGTATCAACGATATGGGCAGTTCCATGGTGTCAGCACCCATGCCGACGAGCACAGCACGGCCGCCGGGTCGAAGAGCGGAGATGCCCGCGGTGACCGCTGCCGGCGCGCCGCTCGCATCGACGAATGCGTTAACGGGTGCGATGACCGTGCCGGGAACGGCGACATCGGTTGCCCCGAATCGGAGTGCCTGCGACCGACGCTGTTCGTCGGGCTCGGTCACGACGATTCGTGAGAGCCCGGCCGCACGGGCTACCTGCGCGCACATCAGCCCGATCGGCCCCGCTCCGCTGATCAGAAGTGAATCACCAAGTCGAACCGATGCTTTCGCGATCGACGCGAGACCGACCGACAACGGCTCGAACAGTGCGGCGGCCTCATCACTCACGTCGTCGGGTACGGCATGAGCGAATGCGGAACCGATCGTCACGAACTCGGTCAGTGCGCCGTCGACCGGGGGCGTTCCGTAGAAGCGCATGGCCGGGCACAAGTGGTAGTCACCACGCATCGTCTCCGTGCTCGTCGGGTCGGGTCGCTGCGGCTCGATCGACACGCGTTGGCCGATGCGTGAGGATCGGACGCCCGCTCCGACGTCGACGATCACCCCGGCGGCCTCGTGTCCGAGGATCAGCGGCTCGCGCACCACGTGCTCACCAATGCGTCCGTGGCGCAGGTAGTGCGTGTCCGAACCGCATATTCCGACCGCGCTGACCTGCACAAGGACATCTCCGGGGCTGGGCCGGGGTACGGGTCTGGTCTCCACGGTCAGCTGTCGGCCGGGTGAGAGAACCGAAGCCCGCATTGCGCAGAGTCCCTGATCACTCGTTGTCGAGGATGTTGCATAGCTCACATCACGGATGTTAGCGTATTGAGCACATTCACCGCTAGTGAGCAAATGCTCACCAGTCGACATCACGCGAACAGGCGATGCTCATGGCGACACGCAACAAGACACCGGCACAGACCCGAGCCGAGGCGACGCATTCCGGTGCCGGCACCTCTTCACGTTCGACGTCTCGCGCGACGTCGGATAGTGGATCGGATCTGAGGTTGCTGGTCCGAGCGGCAACGATGTACCACCTCGAGGGCTTGACCCAAGCCGAGATCGCCGCGCGTCTCGGCGTCTCACGCCCGACCGCTGGGCGGCTCGTGGCACGTGCTCGGGCGCAGGGCCTCGTCCAGGTGACGGTTTCGGCTCCGCCGCACCTCTCCGCGTCGATTCACACCGATGTCGAGCGGAGCGTCGAGCAGGCATTCGGACTCGATGAGGCGCTGGTCATCGATGAGGTCGCCGACGGGACCACATCCGGTAACGCTGCACTCGGCAGGGCCGGGGCTTCGGTCCTCGCACGCCGAATCCAGCCCACGGATACATTCGGATTCACCTGGGGCCCTGAACAAGTCGCGGTAGCCGATGCGATGAGCGCCTCGGCGTCGTGTCAACGGGTGGTCCAGATGGATGGTTCGATGACATCCGTCGAGTACCACACCGGCGTCGATCATGCGCTCGCGAGATTCTCTGAACGATTGCATGCGCAACCACTGCGGTTGGTCGCCCCGCTCTACGTCGACGCAGAGACCGTCACCGCCCTCAACCGCGATTCGATTCTGTCCCAATCGCTTTCCGCGGCGCGGGGTGCTCACATCATGCTCTTCGGAGTGGGCTCCGTGTCCACCTCGACGACGCTGTTCGAGGGTGCGTACATCGACGCCATCGTGCTCGACGAGCTCATCGAGCTGGGCGCGGTGGGAGAGATCGGCGGACGCTTCTACGACGCCGCGGGCGAGCCCGTTTCGTCGAGCCTCGTGGAACGGACGGTGTCTGTGCCGCTCGATGCCGTGCGCGCCTGTCCCACATCCATTCTCGTATCCGGTGGAGTTCACCGCCGTGAATCGATACTCGGAGCCCTGCGCGGCGGTTTCGCCACCATTCTGGTGACCGACACCGAAACCGCCGAATGGCTTGTCATGCAAGAGAAAGGCCGACAGTGAGGTCACTGAGACAACGAAGTCTTCGCGCCGCGCGACGACGGACGACATACATGGTGGCCGCGGTGTGTGCCGCTGCATCACTCGCATTCGTCACAGGGTGTTCGGGCGCGGGTTCGCTTGGCGGAGGCAGCCGAGAGGTCACCGTCGCCATGGTGTCGAACTCGCAGATGCAAGACGCCGTCAAGCTCTCCGAGCAGTTCGAACAACAGAATCCGGGAGTGCACGTCAAGTTCGTGACGTTGTCGGAGAACGAGGCACGAGCGAAGATCACCGCGTCGGTCTCGACCGGCGGTGGCGAATTCGACGTGGTGATGATCAGCAACTACGAGACACCCATGTGGGCAAAATATGGCTGGCTGGTCAACCTGACGCCCTACATGAATGCCGACTCGTCTTACGACGCAGACGATTTCATTCCCTCGCTCAAATCAGCACTTTCCTACAACGGGCAGATGTACTCGGCGCCCTTCTACGGTGAGTCGTCATTCCTCATGTACAACAAGAAGCTGTTCGCGCAAGCGGGTGTGAGTCTGCCCGCCACCCCGACGTGGCCGCAGGTCGCCGACGCCGCTCGCAAGCTCACCAACGACAAGACAGCCGGAATCTGCCTACGTGGCAAGCCCGGGTGGGGCGAGGTGCTTGCGCCGCTCAACACGGTGATCAACGCGTACGGGGGACGTTGGTTCGACGAGGACTGGAACGCTCAACTAACCAGCCCGGAGGCCGAGGCTGCGGTGCAGATGTACGTCGACACGGTTCGCCGATCCGGCGAGGCCGGTGCCTCGTCGTCCGGTTTCCAGGAATGCGGAAACCTGATGTCGCAGGGGCAGGTTGCCATGTGGTACGACGCGACGTCGGCGGTGTCCGTGCTGGAGAGCCCCGACGACTCGACCATCGCCGGCGACGTCGGCTATCTGCCCGCGCCGACGATGGCCAAGAAGGACAACGGGTGGCTCTACACCTGGTCGCTCGGCATTCCGTCGAGTAGCGACAACAAGGACGACGCGTGGAAGTTCATCGACTGGATGACCAACAAGCGCTACATCCAGCACGTCGCCACGACACTCGGCGCGACGCATGTCCCGCCGGGCAGCAGATTGTCGACGTATCAGTTGCCCGCTTATCAGAAGATCTCGCAGCCGTTCGCCGAGCAGACGCTGTCGGCGATGCAGGCGGCAGATCAGCTCAAGCCGACGCTCAAGCCGGTGCCCTACACCGGAATCCAGTTCCTCGCGATCCCAGAGTTCCAGGACCTCGGTACCCGTGTCAGCCAACAGATCTCGGCCGCGATCGCAGGTCAGATCAGTGTTCATGACGCACTGGAGCAGGCGCAGCAGTACGCGCAGGTCGTCGGTAAGTCCTATCAGAGGGAGAGGTAGACCATGGCGACTGCAGTCATGACACCGCCGGCGCAACCCGACGCCGGTTCGGGTAAGGCGGTAACGTCCAAGCGCGACCAGATCACGCGCGCCGAGGGTTGGCGCAGGCGGGGACCGCTGCTACCCGCGCTGATCTTCATGATCGTGGTGACACAGATTCCGTTCGTGTTCACCCTCTACTACTCGACACAGTCCTGGAACCTGGTCCGCCCCGGTTCGCGTCGATTCGTCGGACTCGACAACTACGGCGCCGTCTTCTCCGATAGCCAGTTCTGGAAGGTCACGCTCAACACCATCGTGCTGATTGTGGGAACGGTGCTGATCTCGGTGGTGTTGGGGCTGATCTTCGCGCTGCTGCTCGACCGAAAGTTCTTGGGACGAGGGATCGTACGCACCCTGCTCATCACCCCGTTCCTGGTGACACCCGTTGCGTCGGCGCTCCTGTGGAAGACGAGCCTGCTCTCGCCGACCAACGGCCTGGTCAACTGGGCGCTCAGTCCGCTGGGGATTCACGTCGACTGGTTGTCGCAGTTCCCACTCATGAGTGTGATGGCCGAATTGATCTGGCAGTGGACGCCGTTCATGATGCTTCTCATTCTCGCTGGACTGCAGTCGATGCCGCGCGACATCCAGGAGGCAGCGCGAGTCGACGGTGCGACCAGCTTCCGGCTGTTCCGCGAGCTGACGCTCCCACACCTGCGTCGCTTCATCGAACTGGGCACGGTACTCGGTGCAATCTATCTGGTCAACACCTTCGACGCGGTCTACATGATGACGGCGGGCGGGCCGGGTGTTGCCAGTTCCAACCTGTCGTTTTACATCTACCAGCGGGCGTTTCTCGGATTCGACATCGGCCAGGCCGCCGCGATGGGTGTCGTCACTGTCATCGGGACGATAGTCGTTGCATCGCTGGCACTTCGACTGATCTTCAAATCATTCACCGGAACCGAGGAGGCAGCCTGATGACCGCCACCGCCACCCCGACAACGTCGAGGTCTCCCTCGACGCCGACCCCGATCATCCGACGTCGACGCGATCCGCGCGGCGGTGTGCTGACCGCGATCACCTGGATACTCGCCATAGGGTTCTTCTTCCCGGTGTTGTGGATGGTACTGACGGCGTTCAAGCAGGAGAGTGACGCGGCAACCAACCCGCCCACCTTCTTCTTCACGCCCACCCTGCAGCAGTTCCGCAATGTGTTCGACGCCGGGATCGGCACCCCGCTGCTGAATTCGTTGTGCGCCACCGTGGTCTCGACGATCCTGGTGTTGCTTCTCGGTGTACCAGCAGCTTTCGCGCTGTCGCTGCGCCCGGTGCGTAAAACCAAGGACGCTCTGTTCTTCTTCATCAGTACGAAGATGTTGCCCATCGTCGCGGCCATTATCCCGCTGTACGTGATCGTCGGAAAACTGGGGATGCTCGACAACGTCTGGACGTTGATCATTCTGTACACGGCGATGAACCTGCCGATTGCAGTGTGGATGATGCGGTCGTTCTTCCTCGAAGTGCCCGGAGAACTGTTGGAGGCGGCCAGTATCGACGGCGCGAGTATGTGGACCGCCGTGCGCGAGGTGATCTTGCCGCTCATCTCACCCGGTATCGCTGCCACTGCACTGATATGCGTCATCTTCTCGTGGAACGAATTCTTTTTCGCCGTCAACATGACCGCGGTCAACGCGCAGACCATGCCGGTGTTCCTCACCGGGTTCATGTCGGGGCAGGGACTGTACTGGGCGCAACTGTCTGCGGCGTCGGTCTTGACTGCACTTCCCGTCGTCGTTTGCGGGTGGATCGCGCAGAACAAGCTCGTCCGCGGACTGTCCTTCGGCGCCATCAAGTAGTCAACAGACAATCCAACATTCAGCACACACAGGAGTTCACAATGGCTTCCATCACCTACGACAAGGCCTGCTGCGTTTATCCCGGAGCCGAGAAACTGGCTGTCGACTCACTCGACCTCGACATCGAGGACGGCGAATTCATCGTTCTGGTCGGTCCCTCGGGATCCGGCAAGTCGACGGCCCTTCGAATGCTTGCAGGTCTCGAGGAGATCGACTCCGGCGCAATCCATATCGGCGGGAACAGCATGGTGGGTGTTGCGCCCAAGGATAGGGATATCGCGATGGTGTTCCAGAACTACGCGCTCTACCCCAACAAGACGGTCGGGGAGAACATGGGATTTGCGCTCAAGATGCGGGGAGTGCCCGCAGACGAGCGTAAAGCCAAGGTTGCCGAGGCGGCAAAGCTGCTCGACCTCACCGACTTCCTCGATCGCAAACCCGCGAAACTCTCGGGTGGGCAACGGCAACGTGTGGCGATGGGCCGTGCGATCGTGCGTGAACCGCAGGTGTTCTGCATGGATGAGCCGTTGTCGAACCTCGACGCCAAGCTCCGCGTGCAAACCAGAACTCAGATCGCCGCACTGCAGCGTCGGCTCGGCACCACGACGGTGTATGTGACCCACGACCAGGTAGAGGCCATGACGATGGGCGATCGGGTCGCCGTACTGAAGAACGGGGTGCTGCAACAGTTCTCCACTCCGACCGAACTTTATGACCGACCTCGCAACGCATTCGTGGCAGGCTTCATCGGGTCGCCGTCGATGAACCTGTTCACCGCTCCGGTCACCGACGGCGCGGTGGGTATCGGCAAAGCGAGTGTCGATCTCGACGCAGAATCTCAAGCGGCGCTGCGTAAGTCCGGTGTGTCGTCAGTGACCGTCGGTATCCGTCCTGAGCACCTTGCACTGGCCGATGACGGGGATGCCGGTATCGACGCCGACGTCGCTCTTCTCGAGGAACTCGGTAGTGAGACCTATGTGTACGCGTCTCTGGTCGACGACTCGATCAGAAATCTCGACGGCGACCCGATGACCGTGGTGATCCGATCCGCCGATCGCGCACCGGCCAAGAGGGGCGACGGCATCCGACTGCGCCAGGCCGATCGCGCGGTACACCTCTTCCATCCCGAGACGGGGGAGCGGCTGAACTGATTTCTCCTGGCCATCTGTGCAGTTGGCACCGACTTTTCGGTGGTCTATGGACCCTTTCGATGGTCGACGCACCGTCTTTGGGTACGTAGACTCCGCGAGTGCATGGGCCGCGGTGTGGTTTCGTGCCCACCCGCCGTCTGCAGGCCGGTACGAGTACGCTGCGGCTCCGCTGCACCAACACTCGACCATGGCGAAATGCAGATTGAGGAAGGATCAGCGTTGATCACAGAAACTCGAACGGCCAGCCGCCCCGTGGACGTGTACCGAACACGGCTCGCGGATCACGGAGAGATCGAACCCCGCCCACACCCCGTCGTGTGGGCACAGGACCAGCAGGGTCCGCTGTCGACCGCGGAGATCGATGGCTACCGCGACCGGGGATACCACACAGCTGAAAACGTATTGTCCGACAACGATATCGACACATGCCTGACCGAGGTCGCCTCGATCACGGACAGGTTGGGAGACGACGAGCGCGTGATCCGCGAATCGTCGAACGGTGAGGTGCGATCACTCTTCGCGGTGCACCACCTCAGCGACGCGATCGCGGAGATCTGCGAGCGCACCGAGATCGCAGGCGTCGCACGGCAGATACTCGGAGACGACGTCTACATCCACCAGAGCCGGATCAATCTGAAGCCGGGATTCGCTGGTGGTCCGTTCTACTGGCACTCCGATTTCGAGACGTGGCACGCCGAGGACGGCATGCCGACGCCCCGTGCGCTCAGTGTCTCGCTCGCGCTCACGCCCAACCTCCTGACCAACGGGGCCCTGATGATCATTCCGGGTTCGCACAAGCAGTTCGTCGGATGTGTTGGACGGACCCCCGACGACTACCACAACCAGTCGTTGGTCTCCTACCGTCCGCCGTTCGGGACTCCCGAGGAGTCCGACGTGACAACGCTCGCAGACGAACACGGCATCGACATGATCACCGGGCCTGCGGGGTCGGCGCTCTACTTCGACTCGAACTGCATGCACGCATCGTCGGGCAACATCACGCCGTACCCGCGTAGCAACCTCTTCGTCGTGTTCAACGCGAAATCGAATGCGCTGCAAGAACCTTTTGCCGCCGATGCACCCCGACCGGACTACCTCGCACACCGCTGAGCGGCCAACCGGCCGAGTGCGCTGCCGCCGGACGGCCGCATGCCCGGTCGGATCAGTCGGTCAGGGCGTCGGCGAACCCGAGTCCCTCCGAGGTGAGAAAGTAGAACAACGGAAGGATCGGAAAGACGACGAGCGCAATGAGCGGGTAGACGAAGAAGCCGAGTAGTCCGGCAATCAGATAGAGCCCGATTCCCGCCACCGACCGCCACACCCCGTGCCGCGTGTAGTTCGGTTCCACGCCGTCGGCAAGTAGGTCCGGACGTCGAATCAGATAGGCGTACAAGAGAACCCAACTGGCACACATCGCAGCTGTGATCAGCGCGTAGAGCGCGACGGCGGTGCGGGCGTCGGCGCCGGTGAGATCCTCACGCAACGCGTCGGAGACGACGGCGGTGGGGAATGCGATGAGCGACGTCGTGAAGAGAACGCCGAGGTTGAGTGCGAGTAGCGGCCGATTGGCGTAGCGGATTCGGGCGAAGGCCTGATGGTGGTTGAGCCAGATGACACCGACGTAGATGAATCCTGCCGTATAGGCGACGTAGTCGGGCCAATGTGCGACGAGCGACGGAAACAGTTGACCTGGTTCGTGTCGTGGATCGACCAGACTGAGCACGATGATCGTGACGGCGATGGCGAACACGCCGTCGGAGAAGGCTTCGACGCGGCTGGTCGGCAGAGCCGAGAATCGCTGCCTCTGGTCCGGTGCCGTCATGCAAAGACCTCCCGGTCGGATCCGTCGTCTGATGTCGACGGTATCCCGGCCGGGAGGTCTTCGGACTCAGCTGGTGCTGCCGACCGCCTGCGCGTCGTCGGACGACGGCGTCGCCGTCGGTACCGGCTGCGGACCGCGCTTCGGGATCGTCAGCGTGATCGCGACGCCCACGAAAGCGGCGATGGCTCCGACGAGGAAGCACAGCCGGAACGAAGTGTGTGACGGCATGTCCTGTCCCCCCATCGAGACGGTTGCTGTGGTCAGCAGCACCGCCATCACGGCAGACGAGACCGTGGTACCGATCGAGCGCATCAATCCGTTGAGGCCCACGGCGGAACCGGCCTCGGTCATGGGTACCGAACCCATGATCAGTGTCGGCATGGCCGCGTACCCGATTCCGACGCCAGAAGCCGCGATGATCGATGCGATCATGAGCTGCCACGGCGAGTTCATCAAGAACAGTGCGATCAGGTAACCCACGCCGAGAACGGTCGCACCGATGGCCAGCGTGTATTTGGCGCCGATCTTGTTGATCAGGATGCCCGACACCGGAGAGAAGACCAGCATCATCAGTCCACCTGGTGCCATCCAAAGCCCGGCTGCCAGCATGGTCTGGCCGAGTCCGATCCCGGTTTCCTTCGGCATCTCCAGCAGCGCCGGGATGACCACCGACTGAGCCATCATGCCGAAGCCGATCGCGATGGCGGCGATATTGGTCAGCAGCACCGACGGCCGCGCGGTGGTACGCAGGTCGACGAGCGGGTCTGTGGTGCGCAGCTGGTAGAAACCCCACGCGATCAGAACGACGATGCCCGCAGCCAGCAGTCCCAGCGTGGTGCCGGATGCCCAGCCCCAGTCGTTGCCCTTGGAGACGGCGATGAGCGCGGCGCACAGTCCGATGGCCAGGCCGATGGCGCCGACGATGTCGAGGCGGCCACCGGTGGCGTCGGGCACGTGCGGCACGACGACGACGACCAGCGCCAGCACGACGGCGCCGAGAGCCGCGGCGACCCAGAACAGGGCGTGCCAGTTCCATGTCTGTGCGATCCACGCAGACAGCGGCAGGCCGATCGCACCGCCGACACCCAAGGTCGCGCTCATCGCGGCGATGGCCATCGAGGTGATCTTCGGCGGAGTCACCTCGCGCATGAGGCTGATGCCCACCGGGATGAAGCCCATCGCGAGGCCCTGGATGGCGCGACCGATGATCATCGGGATGACCGAGTCGCTCAGTGCACACACAACCGAGCCGACGACGAGTAGGACGCCCGAGCCGACCAGCACTCGCTGCTTTCCGAACATGTCACCGAGTCGGCCCGCGATGGGCATGGCCACAGCTGCGGCGAGCAGCGTAGCGGTGATGACCCACGAGGCGTTCGAGCGCGACGTGCCGAGCAACTGTGGCAGTTCAGGTTGGATCGGGATCACGAGTGTCTGCATCAACGCGGCGACGAGTCCGCCGAGGCACAGGGCGATCACGGTGGCGACCGCGCCGGTCGCGGTCTTGTTCTCCGCATGCGGCAGTGAAGTTTCTGCAGCAGGGGAAGATTGTGTGTCGGACATGGACACCTCCTTGGGATATGCACAATACATATGTAAACTACATATGCCTAATCGCTAGGGATATTTCGGACATAGTGGACAGTGTTGAGGGCGAAGGGAATTCGTGTGACGAGGGAACGCGTGAGCGGCACCGACGACTCGAGCGATGAGTACGCACCCTGGCCTTCGCCCCTTTATCGCGATCTCGCGGAGGAATTCCTCCGCATGACGCGCCGTCGTTCGCACGTCGATCCCGACTCGATCCTCGAGGTCTCCGCTTTCAACCTGCTCTGGATACTGTCCGATGGCAGGCCCCGCACCCTGCGACAGCTGACCGATGCCATGCAACTGGAGCAGTCGACCGTCAACCGGCAGGTGAACGCGGCGATCAAGCACGGCTATCTCGAGCGCTTCGACGTCGCGGGATCGATCAGCAAGCAGGTCAGGCCGACGAAAGCGGGTCTCGACGCGTTCGAGCACGACGGCCTGCTACGTGCGCGACGCCTCGAGCGTGTGCTCTCCGACATGGGGCCCGGATCTCCGGAGGCGTTGTTTCGCCAACTCCACGCGTTCAACAATGCGTATGACCGTACGCTGGCCGACGACGACCGCAACCGGCGGCGACACGGATAGGAGGCACGATGGCCGACGCTCCGCGGCGATACGTGGTCACCGGAGCCGCCTCTGGAATGGGCTGCGCAGTGGCCGAATCCCTTCGGGCACAAGGGCACACCGTCATCGGTGTCGATCAGCGTGACGCCGACGTCGTCGCCGACCTCGCGACGTCCGACGGTCGAGGCGCCGCCGTCGCGGCCATTCTCGCACTCTGTGACGGTGAGCTCGACGGCGCCGTGCTGGCCGCGGGAGTCGGGCCCAAGGCGGGTGCAGAACGCGCGATTGTCGAGGTCAACACCTTCGGTGTCACAGAACTGCTCAGCGGGTTGCGCGACGCGCTCGCGGCGTCGAACAAGGCGAAAGTGGTTGTCTTCGGCTCCAATTCGACGACCTCCACGCCGTTCGTGCCGAAGTCCGCGGTGCGCAGACTGATGAAGGGCGACGCGGCTGGGGCGGCCACGATCATCCGACGCCGAGGTAAGGCACTGTCGGGGCCGGTCGCTTACGCGGCGTCGAAACTCGCTGTGACCCAATGGTGTCGTGTGCACGGTACCGATCTCGACTGGGCAGGCGCGGGTATCCGGTTGAACGTGATCGCGCCGGGTCCGGTGATGACCCCGCTGTTGCAGGCGCAGCTAGAAGGTGCGTCGGGCAAGAACGTCCGGTCGTTCCCGGTTCCGTTGCGCGAGTACGGCACGCCGGAACAACTCGCGGCGTGGGTCATGGTCATGCTGTCATCGGATGCCGACTTCATGTCGGGTTCAGTGGTCACTGTCGACGGCGGCACGGAGGCGTATCTCCGGTCGCGCGATTGGCCGGTCCGGCTGCCGTTGCACGAGGTCCCGAGAACACTGTGGCGTATGTACCGGGCTCCCAAGGAGGGTCGTGTTGCCAGATACTGAAGGTTCGTCGTCCGAGAATGATTGGGCACCAGGAGCTCTCGACGGCCTTGTGGTCGCCGACTTCACCCGCGTGCTCGCCGGTCCGTACGCGACGATGATGCTCGCAGACCTCGGCGCCGACGTCGTCAAGATCGAACGCCCGGGGGTGGGGGACGACACGAGGACGTGGGGGCCGCCGTTCACCGCCGACGGCACCGCAACCTATTTCGCGTCCGTCAATCGCAACAAGAAGTCGGTGACGCTCGATCTACGCGATCCGGACGATCTGGCCCGCGCTCGCGCGATCGCGCTGCAGGCCGACGTCGTGATCGAGAACTTCCGGGCCGGGACGATGGAGCGTCTCGGTCTGGGATATGACCAATTGCGTTCGGAAAGACCAGATCTCGTGTACTGCTCGATCACCGGATTCGGTCGTGACGGGGGCGCGGCACTGCCCGGATACGACCTGCTCGTTCAGGCGGTCGGCGGATTGATGAGTGTCACCGGCTCTGGACCCGACGAACCGGTGAAAGTCGGTGTCGCGGTCGTCGACGTACTCGCCGGATTGCACGCGGGCTTGGGAATCCTTGCCGCACTTCGTCATCGCGACCGGACCGGACACGGTCAGCGCGTCGACGTCGACCTGTTCTCGGCGTCGTTGTCGTCGCTGGTCAATCAGGCGTCGGGGTTTCTCAACGCAGGTGTAGTACCCGCGCCGATGGGAAATCGCCATCCGAGTATCACTCCCTACCAGGTGTTCTCGACGGCAACCCGTCCGATCGCGTTGGCTGTCGGCAACAATGGTCAGTTCGAGAAGGCTGTCGAGGTTCTCGGCCGCCCGGAACTGGCTGCAGACGAGCGCTTTACGTCGAACTCGGCGCGCGTTGCCCACCGCGATGAATTGATCGACGAGATCACCATGGTGCTCGTCACGAAGGATGCCGATCACTGGTACGCCGAGTTCACAGCGGCGGGAGTACCTGCGGGACCGATCAACTCGGTTGCCGAGGCGTTCGACTTCGCCGACGAACTCGGAATCGACGTGCGCGCCGCGACCCCGGACAGCAAGATCGTGACGACCGCGAACCCGATACGGATGTCGGCGACGCCTGTCACCTACCGCAGTGGACCGCCGGAACTAGGCGCCGACAACGAGGGCTGAGGTCACTCGTTGTGATCCTTGGGCCAGTCGCCCTCAGTGATCAACTCTTCGAAGTTCTTGAGGAGATGCGGATTGAGCTCGTCCTCGACCGCCTTCTCGTAGTTGCCGTTCCACTTGGCGAACCACTTCTCGTCGCGATCCATCAGATAGATCGGCCAGCCGTGCGTGATGATCAGTTCGTCGGAGTACAAATCCGTCGACCCGTCGTCACGCATGTACCAATACTTCTTGCCTGAGTCGTAGAACGCGGCCAGTTCCTCGGCCGTCACGAAGTATGTGCCGTCTGCCTGCCTCATGGCGACGATCCTACGGAGTTGGGCAGGCCTGCGGGCAGGACTCGACACACGGGCAAAGGCCGGTGGTGGCGAGTTCGGGCGCCGACAGGGCACGATTGGTATGCGCGGGTCGCCATGAGTCCACCTCCGCCATGACAGGTCCGTGATCCTTGTTCGCCCAAGAGTGTTGTTTCCCAGGTAGTTGTTTGTGCAGAGAGGTCTCGTGTGTCAACCGTGCTGATCGACGTTGAGCAACTTGCCGACGCCATGCTCTCCGACACCCCACCGGTCGTGCTCGACGTCCGGTGGCAACTCGGCGACGCCGACGGTCACGCTCGCTACCGCACCGGACACATTCCGGGAGCGGTCTATGTCGACCTCGACTCCCAACTCGCAGCGCCGCCGTCGCCAGAGGCCGGGCGGCATCCGCTACCCGAGATCGACGCGCTGACCGAGGCGGCGCGTTCGTGGGGCATCGACGACACCTCACCCGTCGTGGTCTACGACGACAACGGCAACCTCGCAGCCGCTCGCGCCTGGTGGCTACTGCGATGGGGCGGCCACCCCGACGTCCGCCTTCTCGACGGCGGTCTGGCCGCATGGCGCGATTCCGGCATGCGGTTGTCGAGTGGAGACACACCCGTTCGGCCCGGAAAAGTCACGCTGCAGGCGGGATCACTGCCGGTCGCCACGATCGACGACGTCGCGGCGCTCGGTTCCGATGACTCAAGGGCAGTCCTCGTCGACGCGCGGGCAGCCGAACGTTATCGCGGCGAGGTCGAACCCATCGACCCGCGCGCGGGTCATATTCCAGGCGCGATCAGCCTTCCCACCAGCGAGAACATCGACGCGTCCGGACGTTTCCGCGCCGCGTCGGAGCTGCGAGAGCGGTTTGCACAGGCGGGCGTCACGGACGGATCGGCGGTCGTCGCCTACTGCGGTTCGGGTGTGAATGCCGCACACGAGATCGCCGCCCTGGAGATCGCAGGATTGTCCGGGACTCTGTACCCCGGCTCGTGGTCACAATGGTCGGCCGACCCTGCGCGTCCAGCCGAGATATGACCGAACTGGGACCTGAACACAATCGAATTCGACGAATGTAGTGCGAGAACAGGGTGACACTGGTCACGAACGCGTGCAGAAGGCAGCGCGGCTCCGACCTCCATCACGATGCATAGCTCTGAGACGTCAACGACTCAGAGTTCACCACCGGGTTACGTCCGGCCCGACGAACGAAAAGAGTGAGTAGATGCGCGATTTCCATTGTTCCAACTGTGGGCAGCAGCTGTCCTTCGAGAACACCGTCTGTCTCAATTGCGGACACAACCTGGGATTTCACCTGCCCAGCCGCACGATCCAGGTACTCGACGACGACGAAAAGGGCACCGTCGATGGGGCGACGATCGTCCGCTGCGCCAACAACCTTCCCGCCGCCTGCAACTGGATGGTAGAGGAGGGGCCGGATCTGCCCGCGCTCTGTGAGTCGTGCCGGTTGACGCGCACCAGGCCGTCGGATTCCGACGAACAGGCCATGGCGGCCTTCGCCGAGTCCGAAGCCGCAAAGCGTCGAGTGATCTACGAGCTCGACGAACTCAAGCTCCCGATCTTCGGGAAAGACACCGACCCGGAGACCGGACTCGCGTTCGATCTGCTGTCGAGCCGCGATCAACCGGTCACCACCGGGCACGCCGATGGTGTGATCACCCTCGACCTCGCCGAGGGCGACGACGTGCACCGTGAGCGACTGCGCGTCTCGATGGACGAGCCGTACCGCACGTTGATCGGACACTTCCGTCACGAGATCGGGCATTTCTATCAGATGGTCCTCGTTGGTGACGGCCCGAACCTCGAGCGGTACACAGAGCTCTTCGGTGACCCCAATACGAGCTACCAGGACGCGATCGATCGTCACTACAACGACGGCCCGCCGGAGGATTGGGAACAGGACTACGTTTCCTCGTACGCAACGATGCATCCGTTCGAGGACTGGGCCGAGACGTTCGCTCACTACCTGCACATCCGCGACACGCTCGACACCGCAGCCGCTTTCGCGCTGGCTCCCGCGGGTGCGACGTTGGAGGCAGATCTGCCGGGCAAGGTGGGTTTTGAGCGGATCATCGACTGGTGGCTGCCGTTGACCTGGGCGCTCAATCAGATCAATCGGTCGATGGGGCATCAGGACCTCTACCCGTTCGTGCTGCCGCCCAAGGTGCTCGAGAAGATGGAGTTCATCCACGAGCTCATCACCTCCGACGACCACGCGGTGGTCGCGCAGTAGTCATGTCCGAGCCGGTCCTCTGCGAGGTCGACGGGTCGATCGTCACCATCACGCTCAACCGGCCCGAAGTACGCAACAGCTTCGACGGGCCGACTGCGCACGCACTGCGGGCGGCCTTTCACCGATTCGACGACGATCCCGATCTCAAGGTTGCGGTACTCGCAGGCGCGGGCGGGACTTTCTGTGCCGGAGCCGATCTCACGTCGGTCGGTGATCCGTCGCGCCGCAACGACCTCGACGCCGACGGCGGCGGAGACGGTCCGATGGGGCCGACGCGCATAGCGTTGTCCAAGCCCGTGATCGCGGCGGTCAGCGGGTATGCGGTAGCCGGTGGATTGGAGTTGGCACTCCTCGCCGATCTCCGTGTGGTCGAAGAGGACGCGACGCTCGGCGTGTTCTGCAGACGGTGGGGTGTACCGCTGATCGACGGTGGGACGGTCCGCCTACCGCGCATCGTCGGCCTCGGTAGGGCGCTCGACCTCATCCTCACCGGAAGACCGGTCGACGCCGAGGAAGCCTTGGCGATCGGGTTGGCCAATCGGATTGTGCCGCATGGCGAGTCGCTGGACGCTGCGCGTGAACTCGCACAGCAGATCGCGCAGTTCCCGTTCGAATGCGTGCTCGCCGACCGTGCGTCGGTGTACGCGGGACTCGACCTTCCCCTCGGCGACGCGCTCTGCGCGGAGGGGGCGGCAGGCGTACCCATCGTCGAACGCGAGGGTGTCGCCGGTGCAGCGCGCTTCGCGGGCGGGGCAGGGCGTCATGGCAGCTTCTCGAGCGGACCACGATCTAAGCGCGGCGACGGGACCTGTTGATCGTTGCCGAACCGAGGACGGCGAGGGACACCGCCACGGCGAACGGAACCGCAGTGATGAAGAGGCCGAAGTCCGGTATGCACAATTCGACCTCGGGGCCACAGGTGAATTCGCCGCTGAATGCGCGGATCTGAACTATGGAATACGCGAGCGTGAGCGCCCACATGAGTGCAAAGGGGATCGTCGCGGCAACACTGCGGCCAGAGACGCGCAGTAGCACGGTGCTGGCCAGCAAGAGTCCTGCAGCAACGGCCGCCTTCGTATGAAAGTCCGCAACGAGGCGCACCGAGTCTGTGAAGGATTGTGTGTTGGATCGCAAGTAGTACACAGCTCCTACCCACGGAACCACGACGGTCGCGACCACGTGCACCACCTGCCACACCCGACGTGAGGTGCGCGGCAGGTCATCCATACGCGCATGGTGTCACACGACGTCGTCGTCTCGGCGCGCCCGTGGTCGGGTGACACCGCGATGGTCAGTTGGGTGGCCTCACCGGACTCGCCACGTGGCAAATCTAGTAATCAGTGCGAACGCAACCCTTGGAAAAACTCTCCACCTGCACTGAACTGGTGTAGTTGCGCCTACGGCGCGCCACCTGACGGCGCTCGACGCCCGGATGTGTCGATCGACGAGATGCGTCGATGGAGGAGAGAGGCTTTACGTGAGCTCCCTGAAGTTCCACTGGTTCCTGCCCACCAACGGTGGTGACAGCCGCAACGTCGTCGGAGGTGGTCACGGCGTCGCTGCCGAAGCCGCGGGTCGACCGGCGTCGGTGCAGTATCTGGGACAGATCGCGCGCAGCGCCGAGCAGCTCGGCTTCGAGGCCGCGCTCACTCCGACGGGCGCCTGGTGCGAGGACGCGTGGGTCAGCACGGCCATGATCAGCAGCCTCTCCGAGCGTCTGAAGTTCCTCGTGGCATTCCGCCCGGGGATGACCGCGCCGTTCCTGGCCGCGCAGATGGCCGGGACGTTTCAGAATCTCTCCGGTGGTCGACTCCTGCTCAACGTGGTCACCGGCGGTGAGGACGCCGAGCAGCGGATGTTCGGCGACTTCCTCGACAAGAAGCAGCGCTACGCCAGGGCCGACGAGTTCCTGGAGATCGTGCGACGGCTCTGGACCGGCGACACGGTGAACTTCGACGGTCAGTACCTCTCCGTCGAAAACGCGGTGTTGCACCAGATCCCGGATCCGTTGCCGCAGATCTACTTCGGCGGCTCGTCGCCCGAAGGAATCGCGGTGTCGGCGAAGCATGCCGACGTCTACCTCACCTGGGGCGAGCCGCCAGAGGCCGTGGCAGAGAAGATTTCTCGTGTCCGTGCCGCCGCGGAAGAGCAGGGTCGCGAACTGAAGTACGGAATCCGGTTGCACACCATTGCGCGGGACACCTCCGAAGCCGCGTGGGCCGAAGCGGATCGCCTGCTGGCCAACATCTCCGAAGACGACATCGCGCGCATCCAGGCGGGGCTGAAACGCTCGGCGTCGGAGGGGCAGCAGCGCATGCTCGCGCTGAACAAGGGGTCCAAGGACGGGCTGGAGATCTACCCGAACCTCTGGGCGGGCGTCGGCCTGGTGCGCGGCGGTGCGGGAACCGCAATGGTCGGCTCCTTCACCGAGATCGCCGACCTGATCGAGGCGTATCACGAGGTGGGGATCGACGAATTCGTGCTGTCGGGCTACCCGCATCTCGAGGAGTCGTATTGGTTCGGGGAGGGTGTGCTTCCCGAGCTCACCCGTCGCGGACTGTGGGAGCACCCCGCTCCTGTCGCGGTCAGCGCATCGGTTCCGTTCGGGTCGCCCGCACCGCTCAAGCGGGTGTCGGCGTCGTGACGACTGCGGTCGTCGTCGGCAACCCGAAACCAGGTAGCAGAACACTCGGCGCCGCAACATATCTGGCCGCGGAACTGTCGGGTTCTGAACCCGATCTGATCGTCGACCTGGCAACACTTGGTTCGACGATTCTCGACTGGGGCGACGAGTACGTCAACGATCTCGTGTCACAGGTCGGCCGGGCTGATCTCGTCGTATTCGCCAGTCCCACATACAAAGCCGCATACACCGGTCTGCTGAAACTGTTCCTCGACCGCTTCGCCGGCGGGACAGGACTCTCCGGCATCGCGATTCCGCTGATGCTCGGCGGTAGCCCCGCACATTCACTCGCGCCGGAGCTCACGTTGCGCCCCGTGCTCACCGAGATCGGTGGCACGGTGCCGGGACGTGGACTCTACGTCATCGATTCCGCATACGACGACCCTGCCGCATACGCCGAATGGCTCACTGCGACAAAGCCGATCGTCACGACATTGCTGAAGGCAGGCTCATGAGCGAACCGCGTTCAAATGAACTCCCGACCAACGAGCTGCATACCAATCAGGATCTCGATCCCGCGCGGCTGCGTAAGGCATTCGGCATTTTCCCGACCGGTGTCGTCGCGGTTGCCGCAGAGGTCGACGGCCAGTTGACCGGCCTCGCCGCAAGCTCGTTCACCAGCGTCAGTCTCGACCCGCCGCTCGTGTCGGTCTCGGTGGCGTCGGGGTCCAAGACGTGGCCGGATCTTCGACGCGCAGCACACCTCGGCGTCACAATCCTTGCCGACCACCAGGGTGCCGCCTGCCGGCAACTCGCCGGAGCGGTCGAGCACCGATTCGACGGCATCGCGGTGAAGGCATCCGACGAGGGCGCGGTCACCCTCGACGAGGGACTGGCTCATTTCGATTGCACCATCTACCGCGAGGTCGAGGCGGGCGATCACATCATCGTGCTGCTCGAGCTGCACGGCGTCGACCATCCGGAGACCGGAAATCCGCTGATCTTCCATCGCAGCGGGTTCGGCAAGCTGGCGCAGGTCATCTAGGAAGCTACCCGAGAGACGCGAGGAACGTCTCGGCGATCGATTCGAGACCCGCCTGATCGTCGGCTCCGAAGCGGTGGGTGACCGGACTGTCGAGGTCGAAGACCCCGATGAGTTCGCCGTGGTGCACCAGCGGCACAACGATTTCCGACCGACTGTCGGCGTCACAGGCGATGTGGTCGGGGACGGCGTGCACGTCGGCGACGCGTTGCGTGATGCGGGTCCGTGCGGCAGCCCCGCAGACGCCGCGATCCAACGGGATGCGTACGCAGGCAGGTTTTCCCTGGAACGGGCCGACCACCAGCTCGTGGCCGTCGAAGAAGTAGAAGCCAACCCAATTGACCTGTGGCAGAGCCTGATAGACGAGCGCCGACAGATTGGCAGCATTGGCGACGCGATCGGATTCGCCATCGATGAGTGAGCGTGCGGCGTCGGTGAGCTCGGCGTAGTCGATCGCGGGGCGGCCGGTAGGCGGAAAGTACTCGGTGCTCATCTCACCACTTTGCTCCTGTGCGCAGACTCATTGCCAGACCCGCGATCACACTGGGTTTGTGACATCGTCACACCCGGCACGTCAGTTCCATCGTGTCTGATCCCTTCCCGGGAAAGTTCAGACTCACATAACCGTTGCCGGGGTCGCGCACGTAGGCGAGGTAGTCGATGAGATCGGGACTCTCGGTGTTGTCGGCGAGAACGAGTGCACCAGAGGGCAACTGGTCCTCAATCAGCCGGAACACAGGGAGATACAGGCCCTTCCATCCGTCGAGGAAGGCGAACCCGATCTCACCGGACACCGACTGCAGCGTCTCGAGGGCGTCACCGTCGAGGATGGTCACGACGTCGTCGAGTCCTGCGTCGGCGAACGTGGTCGATGCAGCGGTGACCTTCTTCTCGCTGAGTTCTGTCGTGTAGACGTGTCCGACTCCGTTGTCGCGCACTGCGGCGGCAAGATGCAAGGTCGAAATCCCGTAGGACATACCGAATTCGACGACGGTGGTCGGTCGGGCGGCGTGCACCAACGAGTACATGAGGCGCGCTCCCGTGGGAGACACGGCCATGTACCGGTCTTCGGCAGCTTTCGCCTGTTCGGCGGCTGTGCTCGATTCGAGAGGCCCGCGCGGGCCACCGGGCGAGAAGCCTCCGGTCAAGGATCGGGCGTTCTCGTAGAGAGTCGAGACGATTCGGGCGACGGGGTCGGTGTCGAGGGTCGAGGCCATACGACCACGGTAACCACGGCACGTGGCACCGGCCTGTGAGACGACTGTGGCCGGGAAGCATGCGCTTCCCGGCCACGATATCGCCGTGCCACTGGCGAAGTCGCCGCGTCACCGACGATGTCGCCGCGTTACTGGCGAACGGCGCGTCCGCGAATGGCGAGGTATCCGGCGATCAACACGATCGCGACGATGACACCTACGATGAACGGGATGACCTCCCAGCCGCCGTTCGAGTTGCTGTAGCCCAGCTGGTAGGTCAGCCACGAGCCTATGAGCGAACCGAGCACGCCGAGAACAATGGTCATGATGATGCCGATGTCCTGCTTGCCCGGCATGAACAGCCGAGCGAGCGCACCGATAATCAGGCCGACGACGATGGCGCTGATGATTGTTCCGATCACAAGAAACTCCTCCGTTGGAGGGGCCTGTTCCCCCTTGGACGATCCACGACTGCTTCATGGACGGAGTGTCGACTCATCGACGTATCCGTAAAGGCCCCTGAGTCAACGTACGGCCGCGGAACGGCTATACGGTTCTGCGCAAGCCGCGTCGTGATCCAATCGCAATGTCGGACGAACGACCCATCTCGGGCGTCACTTTTCGGTGTCGACGTATGAGGACTCGACGGCAGCGGAGCAGACGCTCTCGACGTGCGACGACTCAGTGGCGGTGTCGCCTCAGATGCACCAGGTGTGTGTCGCGTTCGTCGTTGACCCACGCGTAGTAGAAGCCGATGAGGATTCCGCCGCCGACGAAGTTGCCCAGCAGCACGGTCCCGAGATTGCCGAACACCAAACCGATCGGTATGCCGTGTTGGAATCCGACGATCATGAACAACACGGTGTTGGCCACGGAGTGCTCGAAATCGAGGAACGCGAAGACGAAGACGGCGGTGATCATCGCCATGCATTTCGCGATGTCTTCGGTCAGATAGCCGTTGTAGACGAGCAACATCGCGAGGTTGATCATGAAGTTGCAGAGCACCGCGCGGATGAACAGGTCGAGCCAACCGCTGAATCCGTTACTGAGATAGCCCGTCTTGACGTCGACCGCGTGCACCATCGCGTTGAGTACCGGGCCGTCGAGAAGTGTTGTGCCACGCAGCATCACGGCGATCAGCAGGCCGCCGAGGATGTTGCCGAGGTAGCAGAACAGCAGGATGCGCATGATCAGGACGGGTGTCACGCGTCGGTAGTACGCGCCGACCGAGACGATCATCATGTTCGAGGTGAGCAGCTCGGACTTGGTGTAGTAGATGAACACCAGCGCCCAGCCGAAGGCGAGCGCACCGATGAGCTTGCCGACCGCGTGCAGTTGCCCTGGCGGATCGGTCATCGTGTCGAATGCGGCGACGATCGTGTAGTTGATGACGTAGAAGATCGCGATGATGATGCCTGCCATCGCGGCGCGCTGGATGAACCGGCGTCGCAGATGGCCGGTCATCTTCTTGGACTCGAGCACGTCGAGCGTGGTGCTGATGAAGAACTTGCCCGGGAAGAGCTTGTTCACATCGAACTCGGGGTCGCTCATGTGTCAACGGTTCCACAGCGCATGGCCGGGCGCCCGTTATACGTACACAACTGCGACCTCAGCGCGAGGCCATCGAAATTATTGTCGTGGCCTCGCGCTGACGACCGAGTTGTGTACGTACCTCGTCGAGGGTTGGGGTCAGTCGGCGAGAGTCGCGGTGTCGATCACGAATCGGTACCGCACATCGCTGTCGACGACACGGTCGTAGGCGGCGTTGATCTCATCGGCGCTGATCTTCTCGATCTCGGCGCCGATGCCGTGTTCGGCGCAGAAGTCGAGCATCTCCTGGGTGGCAGGAATGCCCCCGACCATCGAACCGGCGATCGAGCGGCGGTTGGCCAGCAGCGAGAATGCCTTGATCTCCAGGGGATGCTCGGGCACCCCCAGTTCGACGAGGGTGCCGTCGATGGCCAGCAACCCGAGGTAATCGTCGAGGTCGAGATTCACCGACACGGTATTGATGATGAGGTCGAACTCTCCGCGCAGGGTGCGGAAGGTCTCGGGATCCTTGGTCGCGTAGTAGTGATCGGCGCCAAAGCGTTCGCCGTCATCCTTCTTCGACAGGGTCTGACTCAGGACGGTCACTTCGGCGCCCAGCGCATGGGCGATCTTGACTCCGATGTGTCCCAGGCCGCCGAGACCGATGATCGCGACCTTCTTGCCGGGGCCGGCTCCCCAGTGCTTCAACGGCGCATACAGCGTGATTCCCGCGCACAGCAGCGGTGCCGCGACGTCGAGGTCGACGCCCTCGGGGATCTTCAGCACGAAGTCCTCGGTCACCACGACCTGTTGCGAGTACCCACCGTGGGTGAACTCGCCCTCGTAGGTCTTCGAGTTGTAGGTCTGGACGACGCCCTTGGTGCAGTACTGCTCGTCGCCGTTCTTGCACGCGGCACACTCACCGCACGAGTCGACGAAGCACCCGACGCCGACGCGATCGCCGACCTTGTGCCTTGTCACCTCATCGCCGACAGCGGCGACCGTTCCGGCGATCTCGTGTCCGGGCACGACGGGGTAGGTGGTCCCGCCCCACTCATTGCGGGCGGTATGGATGTCGGAATGGCAGATCCCGGCGAAGGCGACGTCGATCAGGACGTCCTTCGGGCCGAGGTCTCTGCGCTCGATGGTTGTCTTCGAAAGTGGCGCATCGGGAGCTGTTGCCCAGAAAGCATTGACGGTTGTCGTCACTGTGTTCCCTCTCCGGCGTCCGCGGAATCCACGACGATCTGCCGGTGCCGCGGGCACCTCACCACATCCAGCCTGCCGACGTATTGCCGAAAGCGCATGCGACTGTGTCGGGTGACACGCCCGCGCCGAAAAGGGACCGACTTGGTTTTGTCACAGACAACCTGACTAGCATTCGCGTGTGACCGAATCGCCGGAGAAGACGACAGCTGCGCTGCCCAACCGTCGATCCGACGACCCGAATAATCGCGCACGACGCCTCTCACCTGGGACGACGTCGATCGTTGCTGTCGTGGCGGGTCTGATCGCGATTGTTGCGGCAGTACTCACGCCCTTCCTCCCGGTCACCACGACGACCGCAACCATCACCTGGCCGCAGGGCCAGAAGCTCGGTGCGACCAACGCCGACATCACCTCCCCGCTCGTCGCGCAGATGGCGCAGGATCTCGACGTCACGATTCCGTGTTCGCTCATGCGGTCTGCGCCCACGGATGCGTCGTCGACGATCCTCACGACGATGCCGCCCGCGGCGAAGAACCAGCGATCCTCTGCGCTGAACGTGACGGCAGACGCGAACGCGGTGACGGTGACGATGCGTGGCGACACCGTCGCGTCCGCTCCGCGCGCCGACGTCGCGTCGGATCGGTGCACGCAGCTGCACATCTTCTCGTCGGCGGCGGGTTCGGGCGCACGCTTCGTGGGACTCGGACCTGCACAGACGGCGCCGGAGGCCGACCGGCCGCAGGTGGCGGGCCTGTTCACCGACATCCCGACGTCGACGATCACGTCGACGCCCGGCCTGTCGGCGCGCATCGTCGTCGACGATCGGTTCGATTCGAGTCCGTCGGTCATCAAGTGGCTCGTGATGATCGTCGGCGTGCTTGCGGCGATCGTCGCACTCGCGGCGCTCGCACAACTCGATCGCATCCACGGCTACCACCGACGGGTCGGTGGGGTGCGGTGGTTGGCGCTGCTGCGTCCGCGCGTCACCGACATCGCCGTGACCGCCATCCTGATTGTCTGGCACTTCCTCGGAGCAGGCTCGTCCGACGACGGCTACATCCTCAACATGGGTCGGAACGCGGAGCACGCGGGTTACCTGGCCAACTACTACCGCTTCTACGGCATCCCCGAGGCGCCGTTCGACTGGTATTACGACTTCCTCGCGCACTGGTCGTCGGTGTCGTCGACGGGTGTGTGGATGCGCATCCCGTCGTTGGTGATCGGATTGGTGAGCTGGTTCATCCTCAGTCGGGTGCTGCTCCCGCGGCTGGGGCGTGCCGTCCGCACGTCGCAGTGGGCGATGGTGACCGGCGCCGCGGTCTTTCTCGCGTTCTGGCTGCCGATGGCCTCGGGTCTGCGCAGCGAGGGCGTCGTGGTGCTCGGCAGTCTGCTGACCTGGTGGGGCGTCGAGCAGGCCATCGCGACCCGGCGCATGTTGCCTGCCGCGGGAGCGGCCTTCGCCGCCGCTCTGACCCTTGCCACCGCGCCGACGGGTGTCATCGCGGTCGCACTGCTGATCACCGGTGCGCGGCCGATGCTCAAGATCCTTGTTCGACGACGCCGCGAATCGGGCCTCGCCTCCCTTCTGCTTCCCCTGTTGGCGGCTCCGGCGATCGTGGTGATCATCGTGTTCCGCGACCAGACACTCGCGTCGGTGTTCGAGGCCATCCGGGTGCGCTATACCGTCGGGCCGACGCTGGCCTGGTACCAGGAACTCCTGCGGTACTACTTCCTGGCGGTCAACACGCGCGACGGCTCGCTGGTACGCCGGGTGCCGGTGCTGTTGCTGCTGGTCTCGCTGTTCGTGGTTCTCGCGATCATGCTGCGGCGCAAAAAGATCCGTGGAGTCGACAGCGGACCGGTCTGGCGCGTCACCGGGGCGGTACTGATCACGATCGGGCTGCTCTCGCTCACCCCGACCAAGTGGACCATTCAGTTCGGCATCTTCGCGGGCCTCGCCGCGGCGCTCGCTGCGGTCGCCTGTGTTGCGATCGGCCAGGTGGCGCAACGTAATACGCGCAACCTGTCGATCCTGATCGCAGGTCTGCTCGTCGCCTGCGCGGCCGCGGCGGCCGGATACAACGCGTGGCCGTGGTCGTACGACTTCGGGATCTCGTGGTTCGACAAGGCACCAGTGGTTGCGGGACTGCAGGTCTCGTCGATGTTCCTGGTGCTGGCGGTGATCGCACTCGTCATCGCGGTATGGCAGCACCTGCGCCTCGACTACGTCGCCGACACCGGACTGCACCACGACGCGGGCAAGCCGCCCAAGCGGTGGCGAACCGGCATCGCGTCGTCGCCCATCGCCGTCATCGCGGTGATCATCCTGCTCGCGGAACTCGCGGTGTTCGCCAAGGCCGCAGCGGCTCGCGCCGACACCTACTCCGTGTTGAAGGGCAACGTGCACGCGGTCACCGGGGGTTGCGGGATGGCCGATTACGTTCTCGTCGAACCCGATTCGAACAAGGGCAGTCTCGCTCCGGTCGACAACGCCTCGGCGTCGAAGGCACTGGAGGGCACCTCGCGGGGCTTCTCGCCCCAGGGGGTCGCCGACGACCTCACCCCGGAGGCGGATTCGATCAAGCCGGGTACCCAGAACACCTCGGCCGATCTCTCGAAGACCTTCGTCGTCGCCGGTGGTGCGCCGGGCACGACGGGCGGGCGCGGACCAGAAGGGGTCAACGGCAGCACCGCGGCACTGCCGTTCGGACTCGACCCCGCGACGACCCCGGTGATGGGTAGTTACGCAGCCGATGGCCAGGCATCGCTGACGACCGACTGGTATCGACTGCCCGCGCGCGACTCGTCGCCGCTGATCGTCATCACGGCGGCAGGCGCGCTGGCCTCGACCGATCCCGACGGGGTCACGACGTACGGGCAGTCGCTGCAGGTGGAGTTCGGCGTCGAGCAGGACGGAAAGTTCCAGCAGGTCGGTGCGGCCGTGCAACCGATCGACGCCGACCGCAAGGCGAATCGGCCGTGGCGCAACCTGCGTATCCCGATGTCGTCGGTGCCCGCTGGTGCGACCGCGATGCGGATCGTCGCCACCGACAACAACCTCGATCCCGACCAGTGGCTCGCGGTGACACCGCCGCGTGCTCCCGAGTTGAAGACGTTGCAAAACGTCGTCGGGTCGTCGGACCCGGTGCTCGTCGACTTCGCGGTCGGTGCGGCGTTCCCGTGCCAGCACCCGATGGATGCGTCCAACGGCGTCAACCAGATTCCGCAGTGGCGAATCCTGCCGGAGCTGGCGGTAGCGAATTCGCAGTCGAAGACGTGGATGGCCACCGTCAACGGTGGACTGCTCACCACGGCGGAAGCGCTGACGACGCCGTCGACGATGGCGACGTATCTGAAGAACGACTGGTACCGCGATTGGGGCAGCCTGCAACGGTTGTCGCCGTTGGTGCCAGAGGCGGTGCCTGCAGCGGTGAGTACCGGAACGTCGACCAGGTGGGGCTGGAGCCGTCCCGGAGCAATGCAGGTGGTGCCAGAAGATGATGAGTGAGACGCCGGTGAACGCAACGGGGAAAGACGACGACAAGCCTGCCGACAACGGCGCGGGCGGATCGGTGTCGTCGAGGTCGGCCGATCGGATCAGGATCGCCAAGATCGTCGCGGTGGTCGCGGGGCTCATCGGCATCGTGATCGCGTTGCTGACCCCGTTCCTGCCGGTCAACTACACCAAGACGGAACTGACCTGGCCGCAACAGAATTCGGTCGGCAGCGTGGCGGCGCCGAGCGTCTCGTTCTCGCCGGTGTCGATGGACGTGTCCGTCCCGTGCTCGCTCGCCAAGAGTCTGCCGGCGTCGGGCGGCGTGATCGTCTCGACGGTGCCGTGGAACGGAACCGATGCCAACAAGGTCGGCTTCTTCATCCGCGCCACCCGCGACTCGCTGCAGTTGACGCAGCGAAACATCGTGTTGCTCAGTGCCCCTCGAAGCGCGGCCGAGAATTCACCCGGATGCCGCGTCGTCTTTCACGCCGACACCGACGGCGCCGCAGGCAAATTCGAGAATCTCTCGACAACCGACACCGGTCTGGGCTCATTCGACCTGCGCGACGCGACAGCACGACCGCAGATCATCGGTGTGTATTCGCAGTTGCCGCAAGACGCGCCGACGGAAGGCCTGTCGTTCCGCGCCACGCTGGACACCCGGTTCGCGTCGACCCCGACGACGCTGAAGTTCTGGCTGCTGGTGATCGGCGTCGTCATGACGATTGCCTCGATGCTCGCGCTGGCCGTGCTCGACGCCCGTGACGGGCGCGGCGTCCACAAGCTCTTCCCGCAGGGGTGGTGGCGACCGCGCTGGGTCGACGCCTTCGTCACGCTCGTCCTGCTGATCTGGTTGTTCGTCGGTGGCAACACGGCGGACGACGGTTATCAGGTCACCGTCGCCCGAGTCGCCCGCAATGCCGGCTATCTCGACAACTACTACCGGTACTTCGGTGTGCCGCAGGACCCGTTCGGCTGGCACTACCAGTACCTCTCGCTGTGGATGGAGGTGAGCACGGCGACTCCGTGGCTGCGCTTGCTGCCCTTCCTCTACGCGGTGGTCGGCTGGTGGCTGATCAGCCGCGCCGCCATCCCGCGACTGGGCTACGCGGTTCGGACATCGCAATCGGCGATCTGGGCTGCCGCGCTGGTGTTCCTCGCGGTGTGGATGCCGTTCAACAACGGTCTTCGTGTGGAACCGATCATCGCCGTCGGCACGCTCTTGGCGTGGGTGCTGGTGGAGCGGGCGATAGCCACCGGACGGTTCTTCCCGTTGACGCTCGCGATCGTGGTCGCGGCGTTCACGCTCACGATCCACCCGACCGGCGTGATCGCTGCCATCCCGCTCATCGCGGGAATCCGACCGCTGTTGAAGCGTCTGATGATCAGGCGACGACGAGACGGCTTGTGGCCCATCCTCGTACCGATTCTGGCGTCGGGACTCGTGGTGCTCTACGAGATCTTCGCCGACCAGACGCTCGCCACGATTCGCGAAGCGATCAGGGTCAACTCCGCTGTCGGTCCGACCAACAAGTGGTGGGAGGAGGGCATGCGTTACTACATGCTCATGAATCCCACCGCCGACGGTGGCATCGCGCGCCGCTTCGGTGTGCTCATCACCTTCGTGTGCCTGATCGTCGTGGTGGTCATGCTGCTCAACCGTCGACGGTTGGCGGGCATTGCGTCGGCTCCCACGTGGCGGTTGGTTGCCACGGTGGCGGGGACTGCTGTGATGATGGCCTTCCTGCCGACCAAGTGGACTCACCAGATGGGTGTGTATGCCTGCATCGCAGGCGCTTTGGCCGCTGTCGCAACCGTGTGCGTCGACCGCGCCGTGATGCGTCGACGGCGCAACCGCACGCTCTTCGCCGCGGCGTGCGCCTACGTTCTCGCGCTGGCGTTCTCCGGACGTAACCAGTGGTGGTACGTCGGCAGCTACGGAATCCCCTGGCGCGATGCCGTTCCCGACGTGAAGGGGATTCCGGTCTGGGCGGTCATCCTCACGGTCGCGGTGTTGTTGACCATTCTCGGTCTCTGGCAACACTTCCGCGACGACTACGTCTCCGACGACATTCGACGCGGTGAGGAGCGGGTATCGAAGAAGCGGTGGACGGCCTGGCTGCGTTCGCCGTCGATCATCGTCGTATCGGTGATCATGCTGCTGTTCACCCTCGTCTCCTTCGCGAAGGCGGATTGGACACAACGTAATTCGTGGTCATGGCTGAGTTCGAACGTCGCGGCGGTGCGCGGTCAGCCGTGCGCGCTCGCCGACTCGGTGCTCGTCGAGAAGGACGTCAACTCGGCCTTGCTCGCACCTGCACGTGTTGCGGGACAGAACAATCCGTCGCCAGGAGCAGCGCTCGCGGGTGCCGGTGCGACCGGTTTCGACCCGAACGGCGTCGGATCCGACCTCTCTGACGACGGCACCGAATCGGACTCGTCAACGGGGACATCGTCGGCCGAGGTCGACCGGACACAATCAGATGCGACCGATCAGACCGGCACGGACAGCGGTAGTCCGTCGAGCGACACCGCGGGCGGCACGACGTCGACCACCGGCGTCAACGGCTCGAAGGTGAAGCTGCCGTTCGGGCTGTCGCCGCAGCGCACGCCGGTGCTCGGCACCTACGGATCACCGTCGGGCACAGGCAGTCTGACATCCGATTGGTATGAGCTACCCGCGCGCAACTCCGACGCTCCGCTCATCACCATGTCGGTTGCCGGGCAGATCGAATACGTCGACGACCTCGCCGTGACGCGTCCAGGACAGCAAGTCCGCCTCCAATTCGGCCGCGTGGGTCCGGACGGGTCGGTGACACCTGCGGGGATCATGATCCCGATGGACATCGGCGGTGCACCCGCGTGGCGCAACCTGCGGTTCCCGCTCGACGGTGCCCCGCAGGGCGCGACGGTCGTGCGTGTGCTGGCGCAGGACACGTCAACCAATCCCGACCAGTGGCTCGCTGTCACACCTCCTCGTGTCTCGAAGATGGTGACGCTCAACGACCTCGTGGGTAGCGAAGCGCCCGTGATGATCGACTGGGAGGCCGCGCTGGCGTTCCCGTGTCAGCGTCCCGCACAGGTGTACAACGGTGTGCTCGAAACACCGGAGTGGCGGATCTCGCCCGACCGCGAGGGCGAGCGGGTCAACTCGCAGCGCTGGATGGCGGGGACCGCGGGCGGTCCGCTCGGCATCGTCGAAAACGAGATGCGCCCAACGGTGTTGCCGTCGTATCTGCGCAACGACTGGGCCAAGGACTGGGGCATGTTGCAGCGTCTCACTCCGCTTGTGCCGCAGAAGCCAGCAGAGCTGACGGTGACAACCGATGTCCACAACGGACTGTGGTCGCCCGGACAGATCCGCGCCGTGGGCTTCTGAGGTCCGTCGGTTTTTGGGGCCCGTCGGTTTCTGGGGCCTGTCGCGAGATCAGGCGGCGCCGATGTCGGCGGCCGGGGCGTTCGGGGTCTTGCGGCCCCGAACGCGTCGCTCGAAGAGGTAGACGGCGATACTCACCGCGGACCACATGGTGAGCACCAGGAACGGCCAGACATGTTGATGCCCACGGAAATACACTGCGGTGTGCAGTGCGTTGACCGACGCGCCGGGCGGCAGCCAGCCGCCGATGGTCGCGATCACCCTGGGTAGCAGCGGCCACGCGACCGAGCCTCCCGATGAGGGATTGCCCAGCAGTACCATGACCGCCCACGTCGGCAGGATTGCCCAGCGTCCGAACATCGCGCTGAACATCGTGAAGATCATGCCGCAGGTGAACATGGTCAGGGCGAGGATGAGCCATACCTCGAGCACCGGCAGCGTCAGCGCACCGATGATCCAGTCGATCATGGCGCAGATCGTGAAGCCACCCAGTAGCGAATACAACGCGGTGAATCCGATTCTCTCCCAAGGCCGCAACTTGTTGGCGTGTACACCGAGTTGGATCGCGCCGACGAATCCGATGATGACCGCGGCGAGCATCATGTAAAAGATGGTGAGTCCGTGCGGATCTCGCGGTTGTAGCGGGTTGGCGTCGCGAATACTCACGCGGTACCCGGTCCCGGCGGCGGCACGCGGCATGCTCTGTTCGAGTAGTTGGGCGACCGTTGCGCCGGATGCACTCGACAGGTCGACGTCGATGGTGCGTGCCGTGGTGTCGATGTCGACGACCGCGAAGACCTGCTGGTTCTGCAACTGTTCCATGGCCTCGGCGTGCGTCGACAGGTGCCGTACCTCGACGGAACTCCCGAGTTCATGTGCGAGCCGTGCCTCGACATCGGCCGACTGCGGCGGTGGCAGGGTGCCGACGACCGCGATCGGCACGCGTTCGGGTTTCGGGTTGGCCGTGGAGTAGGTGTAGGAGCCGACAAACAACGCCGCGGCGATACCCAGGATCACCACGATCACCAGCGCGGGCGCGAACCGAGAGGTGCGGACGGTGTGCCAAGCCCTGCGGAAGTCATCTGAGGTGCGCACGCTTCAAGGCTATTCGTTGGTCGGATAGGCTGCGGAGAAGCTGATCGGATCGACGCGGAGGTAGGCCCATGACCAGTGCCTATGATTTCACGGCAACGGACATCGACGGCAATACCGTCGACCTCGACGAGTATCGGGGGCGGCCTCTGCTGATCGTCAACACGGCGTCGAAGTGCGGTTTCACCCCGCAGTACAAGGGACTCGAACAACTCAGCAAAACCTACGCCGAGAGCGGACTCGTCGTACTCGGGTTCCCGTGCGATCAGTTCGCTCACCAGGAGCCGGGCGACGAGACGGAGATCAAGAACTTCTGCTCGCTCACCTACGACGTCAGCTTCCCGATGTTCGCGAAGGTCGACGTCAATGGCTCCGCCGCGCATCCGCTCTTCGCGTGGCTAGGCGAGCAGAAGTCGGGCGTGCTAGGCAATCGCATCAAGTGGAACTTCACCAAGTTCCTCGTGAACCGCGACGGTCAGGTCGTCGACCGCTTCGCACCGACCGTGAAGCCGGAGAAGCTGACCGGAGACATCGACAAGGTGATCTGAGAACGGGAACCGCTGTGTGGTCGTTGTGCGCCGTGTGACCGCCGTCAGCCCAGCCACACAGACCGCGCCCCGGAATCGCCGACGCGCACGACCATCACCAGAGCGCCAAGCGCCACAACGATAGTCGCCACCGCGAGCGCGACTCGCAGCCAACGATGCGAGCGCACCGAGGCCGCAGCGGGCACACGTCGTGCGATGGTGTCGTCGTACATCGCCCAGGCGAGCACGACCAGTACGAAAAGCGCTGCGACCCAATAGAGCATCTGGTCGCCGAGCTCGGTATGCAGGTGCAGTGTTTCTGAACGCGGCACCTGCTTCTCCAATGCCTCACCCGCGGAAGTGGTGAGCGGAGTGATGGCCATCGCGACAACCGCGACCGCCGGCGTGAACCAGCCGAGCCGTCGGCGTGCTGCCGGCCATACGCTCGCCAGGATCGCCAGAACGGCCGTCAGGGGAATCGCCACCACTGCAAGGTGAACAAAGAGTGGGTGCGCGGGCAGTCCTGCGATCGTGTCCATCGCACGAGTGTGACGGCCGGTCGCTGAA
This sequence comes from Gordonia sp. UBA7860, assembly GCF_002500165.1. Classification (NCBI taxonomy): domain Bacteria; kingdom Bacillati; phylum Actinomycetota; class Actinomycetes; order Mycobacteriales; family Gordoniaceae; genus Gordonia; species Gordonia sp. UBA7860. The sequence continues at coordinate 76,475 of NZ_DLSO01000030.1, forward strand.
GGAGCGCTGAGAATGCGTCGGCAAACTCATCGAGTGCAGCGATTCAGTCCGAGAAGCGATGATCTCCGACGCCGAACCAGACCTGCGCGGCCGATCGCATCCGCTCGGGAAGGTAGGTGTACTCGTGCGGCTCAGCGCCCGCCGCACGAGCCGCGGATTCGAGGTGATCGCGCAGGCGCCACACCAGTGCCGGATGGGTCGCCGGTCCGACGTCGAGCGCCTCCTCGACTGCAGCCGTCGACAAGCCGAGTTCTGCTGCGAGCGTAGCGGTATCGAGGTCGGCGAGGTCGAGATCCGCGCGCAGCTCCGCGCTGTGACGCGGCGCTGGTGTTCGTTCAGAGACATGGTGGTCGTCTCCTTTGTCGCGGGCCGGTCTGTGACCTGAGAGTCTATGAAATCCACGCCATACAACGAAGCGACGGGCGTATGGTCTGCCGAAACGGAGCCTGGAAGGGGAGACGATGAGCGAGCGGCTGGCGGGCAAGGTTGCATTGGTGAGTGGCGGCGCGCGGGGCATGGGTGCCGCGCACGTGCGCGAGATGATCGCAGAGGGCGCGCGCGTGGTCGCCGGTGACATCCTCGACGACGAGGGCAAGGCACTCGCCGGTGAACTGGGCGACGCGGTGCGCTACGTCCATCTCGACGTCACAGAGCCCGATGACTGGGACGCCGCTGTCGCGCTGACGGTCGAGACCTTCGGGCGCCTGGATGTCTTGGTGAACAACGCCGCGATCGTGAACTTCGGCCTGTTCGAGGACTATTCGCTCGACGACTGGCGCACGATTCTCGACGTGAACCTGACCGGAGTATTTCTCGGCATCAAATCTGTTGTGCCGCAGATGAAGGAGGCCGGTCGCGGTTCGATCGTCAACATCTCGTCGATCGAGGGTTTGGCGGGGACGATTGCCACTCACGGCTACACGGCGTCGAAGTTCGGTGTGCGTGGACTCACCAAGTCGGCTGCGCTGGAGTTGGGTCCAAGCGGCATTCGGGTCAACTCGGTACATCCGGGCTTGATCAAGACGCCGATGACGGAGTGGGTGCCCGACGACATCTTCCAGACCGCACTCGGTAGGGCAGCAGAGCCGTCCGAGGTGTCGAAACTTGTTGTCTACCTTGCCTCTGACGAGTCGAGCTACTCCACGGGGGCGGAGTTCGTCGTCGACGGCGGTGTGGTTGCGGGATTGGCGCACAAGGACTTCGGGGTAGTCGACGCGTCGGAGGGTGACGGCTGACCTCACATGGACGCGAGCTTCCTACGAAGAAACGAGCGCAGTGACTCGTTGAATCGTTGCGTGGTAGGTGCTTTGGGCACAAGCTGATCGAACGCGTGGAAGGCGCCGTCGGCGACCTCGACATCGCAGTCGACGCCTGCCTCACGGAGTCGGCGAGCGTAGTCGAGTGTCTCGTCGTGGAACAGATCGCAGGTTCCGACGCCGAGCCACGCGGGTGGCAGACCGTCGAGATCTGCGCGGCGTGCGGGTACGGCCTGCTTCCTGTCCGCAGCGCCGAGGTACAGATCCCACCCCCGCTGATTGTCACTCTCGGACCAGAGCACGTATCGACGTCCCGTTGGCGTCGCAGCGGTCCGGTCGTCGAGCATCGGGTACACGAGAACCTGTGCGGCAAGCGGGATATCGCCACGATCGCGCGCCAGTAGTGCGAGCGCCGCGGTGAGGCCGCCGCCCGCGCTGGCACCCCCGATTGCGATGCGATTGCTGTCGACCCACGGCTGCTCGGCCAGCCAGGCGAGCGCGGTGTAGCAGTCTTCGAGCGGTGTGGGATAGGAGAATTGCGGTGCGAGCCTGTAGTTCACGGCAGCCACCGTGATGCCGGTGGCGTCGGCGAGGTCGCGGCAGTAGATGTCATCTTGTCCGGCGGAACCGAGCACGTACCCACCGCCGTGGATCCACAGCATTGCGGTGTCGGTGTTCTGTGCTCCGGTTGGACGGTGCAGGCGAATCGATATCCCCGGCGCGATCGCGACCGTCGGGACGCCGCGCAGGCGTGCCAGCGGCACACCGCCGAGTCGTAGGACAGCTTGCGGCATGTGTCGCAATCCGATTCCGCGAGGAATCCAGCGTGCGGTGCGTCGTAGGTCTGGAGCGATGTCGTCGATCGTCATCGACTGGACTATACATTTTCGGAAAAGTGTCTACATCGACTGTGATCTGTGCCACGATGAGCCCGCGAAGGGAGTGGTCATGTCCACATTTGACACAGTCGTTCGAGGTGGCCGGTGGTTCGACGGCACGGGGGCGCCCTCGGCGATCCGCGACATCGGTATTCGCGACGGTCGTGTGGCCGCGATCAGTACCGAGCCGCTCGACACCGACGGCGCGCAGGTCGTCGACGCCGAGGGTGCATGGGTGACGCCGGGACTGATCGACATCCATACGCACTACGACGTCGAGGTTCTCGACACCCCGGAACTGACCGAGTCGCTTCGCCACGGAGTGACAACGGTATTCATCGGATCGTGCTCGCTGTCGACGATCTACGTCAACGGCGAGGAGGCGGGCGACCTCTTCGGGCGCGTCGAAGCGATCCCGCGCGACCACGTCATCGCCGCGGTGGACGAGCACAAGGACTGGTCGTCGCCGAAGGAGTACGTCGAGCGATTGGAGAGTCTGCCGCTCGGGGCGAATCTGGCTGCGTTCATTGGACATTCAGACATTCGGACGTCGGTGATGGGTCTCGATCGTGCCACACGATCGGATGTGCGACCCACACACGCAGAGCAGGCGCGGATGGAGGAAATGCTCGGCGACGCACTCGTCGAGGGATTCGTCGGACTCTCGTCGCAGCAGCTCAAGTTCGACAAGCTCGACGGCGTGACGTGTCGGTCACGAACGCTGCCGTCGACGTACGCCAAACCCAAAGAGCTGCGCCGACTCAAGAGCATGCTGCGGCACGGTGGCCGCGTGCTGCAGTCGGGACCCGACATTCAGAACCCGCTCAATCTGGTGTCGCAGATGGTGCAGTCGATCGGCTTCGGGCGCCCTGTGCTCAAGACGTCACTGCTGTCCGCTGCGGACGTGAAGTCGAACGAGAAGGCGCTGATCCTGATGGACCGGCCCACCGCGCTCATCAACCGGCTGGGCGGCGACTTCCGCTGGCAGCATCTGCCGGTACCGTTCGAGGTTTACGCGGACGGTATCGATCTGGTGATCTTCGAGGAATTCGGTTCCGGCGCAGCAGCATTGCATCTCCGTGACGACATCGAACGAGATGCGCTGATCCAAGATGAGGAGTACCGGCGCCGGTTCCGCAAGGATTACGAGCAGAAGTTCGGCATCAGGGTGTGGCACCGCGACTTCTTCGACGCCGACATCGTCGCGTGCCCCGACGAGTCGGTCATCGGAAAGTCGTTCGGCCAGGTCGGACTCGATCGCGGCGGACTCCATCCGGTTGACGCCTTCCTCGATCTCGTCGTCGAGCATGGACGTGAGATACGTTGGCGCACAACCATCTCGAATCACCGTCCGGAAATGCTCAAGAAGATCGCCACTTGGCCGACAGTCCAGATGGGCTTCTCCGACGCGGGCGCGCACCTACGCAACATGGCCTTCTACAACAGTGGACTGCGCCTGCTCCGCCATGTTCGCGACGCCGAGCAGGCCGGAAAGCCGTTCATGAGTACCGAATACGCGATCCATCGGCTGACCGGTGAGGTCGCCGACTTCTACGACATCGACGCGGGGCACCTGCGTGTCGGAGACCGCGCCGACCTCGTCGTGATCGATCCCGTACACCTCGACGAGCAGCTCGAAGCGTACGGCGAGGCGCCGATCGAACAGTTCGGCCAGATGCCGCGCATGGTGAATCGAAACGACGACGCGATCAGAGCCGTCATCGTGAGTGGGCAGACCGTGTTCGCCGACGGCGAGTTCGCGTCGTTGGTGGGCACGACGCGCACGGGAAGCTTCCTGCGGGCCGGGCACACCACGCCGCCGACAATCGCGCCGCCGACGACGACAGCTGAGCGTGAACTGATCCGGTCGAACTGAGTGCTGTCGAACTGAGTGCTGTCGAATTTAGTGCGACCTGCGCCATACGCCTCGAAAGTCACTGTTACGTATAGGTGCGACAGCGGTTTGCGTCGCATCTCCACCGGCAGACGTCAGTACTCAGAAGTCGCCAGGCTTTCAGTGCGGTGACCCCCTCCCGCGTGCAACGATCGGAGCATGGCCGATACAAGCACCGCACCCGACAGCATCCTTGAGGCCGGTACCACCGCGCCCGATTTCACCCTCAAGGCGACGCCCGATCAATCGCTGAGCCTGTCCGAACTGAAGGGCAACCCCGTTGTCCTCGTCTTCTATCCCGCCGACTGGAGTCAGGTGTGCGGCGACGAACTCGCCGTGTTCAACCAGTCGCTGCCTCTGCTGCAGGAGTACCGCGCGGTACTCCTCGGCATCTCGGTCGACAGCGCGTGGAGCCATCAGGCGTTCAAGGAGTCGCGCAAGCTCGGCTACGACCTGCTTGCCGACTACAACCCCAAGGGTGCGGTCTCGAAGGAGTACGGCGCGTACGACGAACAGGCCGGATGCTCCAAGCGCGCGCTGTTCGTCGTCGACGCAGACGGTGTCATCTCGTGGAGCTACCTGTCGCCGATGGCCATCAACCCGGGTGTGAACGGGGTTCTCGACGCCCTCGAAGCCCTCAAGAACAAGAACGCGTGAGGAGCCGACCATGCCGCTGACCCAACCCGTGGGATCCGACGACTACATTCTAGGACCGTCCGACGCCGCTCTCACACTCGTCGAGTACGGCGACTATCAGTGTTCCTACTGCGGGCAGGCCTATCCGATCGTCAAGCAGATCCAGCGCACCTACCCCGACTCGCTGCGGTTCGTCTTTCGTAACTTCCCGATTCCCGAGATCCACCCGGAGGCACTTGCAGCCGCGGAGTTCGCCGAATACGCCGGTAGCCAAGGCAAGTTCTGGGAGGCGCACGACGCGCTGTATGAGAACCAGGATCAGCTCGGCGACGCCTTCTACCGCGAGTTGGCGTCGAGTCTCGGACTGAACGCCGCCGCAGCGGAGGCTGCGGTGAGTGCGCAGCAGTTCGGTGATCGTATCCAGGGTCAGATCAACAATGGACTCCGCAGCGGCGTCAACGGCACACCCGCCTTCTTCATCAACGAGCAGTTCTTTCCCGGACCCTTCACCGAACTCCCCGACGTGCTCGAGCAGATCTTCGCGTCGGGACGCTGACACGCCCAGGCAGTTGCTCGCCCAGGTAGTAGTTCGCTCAGGCAGTAGCTGCGGTCGCGCGCAACGCGGCCAGTACACGCGAGTTGCTGAACGCGTCACCGACGGTGATCCGGACGCCGTGACCGGCAACGGTTTTCACCGCAACGCCGCAGGTGCCGAGCAGCGAGCCGAGTGCCAGTCCGTCCGCGCCGGGTAGATAGACGAAGTTGCCCTCACTACCCGCAATGGTCGACGCACCTATCGCGTGCAGTTGCACGGAGAGCCGATCACGCGCGGCGCGCATCGCCTCGACCCGGTGCGCGAGTGCGGTCGTCGCGGCCAATGCCACCGGCACCGCGGCTTGGGCCGGCGCACTCACCGCGAAGGGGATCTCGAAGCGACGGACCCCCGACATCAGCCGCTCATCACCGACGCCATATCCCACCCGCAGAGCCGCGAGACCGTGTGCCTTACTGAAGGTTCGGACGACCACCAGGCGGGGATGCAGTGCGATCAGCCGGTGCAGATCTGGTGCGGCAGTGCTGAACTCGATGTAGGCCTGATCGAGAATGACCGCCACGTGGTCGGGTAATGAAGTCAGGAACGCGTGTATTTCGCGTTCGTCGACGACCGTACCCGTCGGGTTGTGTGGTGAGCAGACGATCACTGCGACGGTGGCCGCGGTGACGGAGGTGCGCAGCGCGTCGAGGTCGACGCCGCCGAAGCGATCGAGCGGCACGCCGCGAAAGTCCATGCGCAGCAACTGCGCGAGGATGGGGAATCCGTCGAATGTCGGGGTCGCGGTCACCAACTCGGGCACGACGCCCCCGTGTTGGTCGAGAGCTGCCTGCAGTGCTTGGAAGATCACTCCTGTTGCTCCAGCGCCGACGGTGACCATGTCGTCGGACACGCCCAGATGGTGTGCGATGACACGACGGGAACCGTGCGGTGTGAACTCCGGGTAGCGGTGCGCCGACAGCACCTGTTCATGGAGCACCTCGGCGACGGCAGGCAGTGGCGGATACGCGGATTCGTTGAGATTGAGTCGAATCATGTTGTCGGCGAGCACTAGTGACGATCCGACCAACGAATCGCTGCCGCTCCGGCGAAATCTCCCGCGTGGGCGAACGCCGACATCATGACGACGTCACCGGGCTGGATACGCCCGTCGGACACCGCGGTGTCGAGGGTGATCGGGAGTCCGACGCCGAACAGGTTTCCGCACTCGTCGAAGGTGTCCGGGTGTCGCTCGGCGGGGAGTTCGAGCGCCTCGCGCCAGTTGCGTAGAAAGATGCGGTTCGGCTGGTTGGTGATGAACCAGTCGAGGTCGGACGGCCGGATGTCGATGGAGTCGGCCACTTCGATGGCGGCGGCGGGGACCATGCGATTGCCGCGCGCGAGAACCTTGGTGATCTTCGCTTCGGTGAAGCCGATGTGGATCTCTCCGGTGCCTGCTTCCCAGTATCGACGGTCGGGTTCTGCGACCGATGTCATGTCGGCCGAGTACTCGCCGTACGAGTGGGTGACAAGTCCGAGGACGGGGGAGCCTGCCGGATCGTCGAGGCTCACCAAGGCGGCTGCCGCGCCGTCACCGGGGATCGCGGCCTGTGCCTTGCCGCGAACCTGCTCCTGGGTGAAGATCTGGGATGCGCTGTTCTGCGCCAATCCCAATAACGCCTTGCCGCCGCCCGCCGCTGCGAGAAGCGCAGCAGCGATATCGATCATGTGGATGAACGCGGCGCAGCCGCCGTTGTGGACGTCGAGGACCGTGGTGGGTCGCAGACCGAGACGGTCGGCGAGTTCGCCACCGCATCCGCGGACCGGTACCTCGGGAAGTTGGCTGTGCGTCAGGACCACAGTGACGGCGTCGAGGTAGGCGTCGCCATGCCTCTCCGTGAGAGTTCTTGCGGCAGAGACCATCATGTCGGCCGACGTCTCGCCTTCGGCCGCGTGATGTCGGAATGCGGGCGCCGAGAACATGATGTTGTCGGCGAGGTCGTCGTTCTCGGCGAACTGGCTGAAATAGGATGCCGGAACGCGATTCTCGGGCAGATATCCCGCAACGTCGGCGAGGACGACGGCGGGTGCAGTCGGGTTGATCATGAGCGCATCCAATCGGGGGTGAGGGGCAGATTGTTGGCGTGGCGGTACTCGGCAATCGCCGTGAGGTTGTTCAGTTCGAGCTGGTGTCCTGCGGCGAACATGTCCCAGAAGTCGCCGACCCAGACCGGCCGGTCGGCCGGTGCCGTTTCCGGGTACGGATTTCGCTCATAGAACGGATGTCGGCAATTGGTCCACAGCACCACCGAACCCGGCTTATCGAGCACGACCTGTGCGTCGACCACGCGCATCAGGTAGATCATCCACAGGTGTTTGCCCTGATCCCACGCGCAGTGATAGTCGACGGTCATGGCGTCGGGATTCGCGACCGTCCGCGTGTAGATGTCGGTGGCGTCGCCGAGTCTGTCCGCCGCCAGCCAC